>JAJRVO010000373.1 GCA_024277275.1 Chloroflexota bacterium | reverse complement strand
TTAGCGAAAAAAAGCAGCGCAAAAGGGTTGACTTACGCTTTGGTTAGGACTATAATTGTGGCCTTATCGCAAAGGAGCGAATTGTGTTACTCAAGCCCCGCACACCGTGTCATCAACCTTTCTTACAAAGAAGGGTTAACACCTGCTCAAAGTTTTCACAATTCTCCTTTTTTAGGGAACCTTTCTAAAAAGGGAGCATTCCCAAAGTTTTTGGTTAACCATTCTACAAAACACATTTTGACCACGTAATCTTAAGGAGAAAAATTATGCGTAAGCGACAATTTGTATTAACGGTACTGGTGTTCATTCTTTTGTTTGTAGCGGCATGTGGCACATCTGCCACGCCGGAACCGGCGGCCCCGGCTGAAACCCAACAGTTTAAGCTGGCGGCTATTTTTCCCGGTGTTATTACCGATGCCGACTACAACACCCTGGGTTACATTGCCGTCACATCGGTTCAGGCAGACATGGGCGTGGAAACAGCCTACTCCGAAAGCGTTGCCGTCCCTGATGTTGAGCGGGTTATGCGCGAGTACATTGACGACGGCTTCAACATCATCTTTACCCACGGCGGGCAATTCCTTAGCCAAACCTCGGACCTGGCTAAAGAGTTTCCCGATGTCCACTTTATTGGAGAATCTGACGCCGCCCCGGATGATGCTCCCGCCAACCTGTGGGTCATTGACCGAAACTTCCACGTTGGCTTTTATCCGCTGGGCGTGGTTGCGGCCAAGCAATCAAAAACCGGCAAAATCGGCTACATCGGCGGGTTAACGCTACCCTTTTCTTACGCAGAAGTCCATGCCATAGAGCAGGCTATTGCCGACCAGGGGCTAGACGTTGAAGTAAAGTCGGTTTGGGCCGGAAACTTTAATGACCCCACCAAAGCCAGAGAACTGGCCGAGGCTATGATGGCCGAAGATGTAGATGTGATTATCGGCTCGCTTAACCTTGGGATGTTTGGCTTATTTGAAGCGGTTAAAAGCAACTCCGGCGAAGTTTGGGCCACGGCCAAATATACCGACAAAACCAGTTTTGCCCCCGACAACTACATCACTTCTGTTCTTTACGATTTTTCCGGACCGCTCAAAGAAATTGTCGGCAAGATTGAGGCCGGTGAGGCGGGCGGCTACTATCCGCTAGGCTTTGATACCGGGGTAACAGTTCAAACCCCGCTCAAAAATGCCTCGTCCGACCTTAACAGCGAACTCCAACAAGTTATGAAAGATGTTAAAGAGGGCAAAATTACCGTCAATAAAGACACCACGCCTATTGAGTGATATAAGCTCCCTATTCTTAGAGATTGGAGATTACTTGCCCTAATCCGGATAAACCGGAATGGCGAACAAGGGTAAGCAAATTGTAAATTGTGAATGCGAAGGCTTCGCGTTCGTCTTAATAATTAAGTGTGAATGTTTTTTAACTTCACAATTCACCATTCACAATTAATTATTCACAATTTCTTTTTGTCACATTACCAACAATTTTTTGTCGATGTAAAAAAGCCTAAGACGCTAAGTTTTTTCCAAGACTTCGCTTGGAAAACAAGGTTGCAAAGTTGCAGGGTAGCAGGTTTGGTGATTTGCAACTTTGCAACCTTGCAACCTTGATCGATAATTTTTTATCGATGTGTACCCCTTAAGGGCCTGATTTTTAATCTCCTTAAATACGATGCCAACACAACCTATCCTGCATATGAAAGGGGTGCAAAAGACCTTTGGGTCGGTTGTAGCCCTGAATAATGTCAATTTACAAATAAATAAAAATGAGATTCACGGTCTGCTCGGCGGCAATGGAGCCGGGAAGACAACCCTGATGAATGTTCTCTACGGTCTGTATAAGCCAAATGCGGGCCAAATTAAGATTAATGGTATGCCCGTAGAGATTCAATCGCCCCGGGACGCTATTGACAGAGGCATTGGTATGGTCCACCAGCACTTTTTGCAGGTGGATAGCTTTAGCGTGACCGAAAACATTGTGATGGGCACTGCTCTTAAAAATCGACCCACAATGGACCTGCAAGAAGCAGAGAAGAAAATCAAGGTATTGTCGGACCATTTTGGCCTGGAAGTTGACCCCCAAACAATCATTGAAGACCTGCCAATGGGGGTTCGGCAAAAGGTTGAAATTTTAAAGGCGCTCTATCGCGGGGTCAAGATTTTGATTTTAGATGAGCCGACCACTAACCTTACCCCTCAAGAGGTCGACTCTCTTTTTGTGTCTTTGCGGGTGATGGTTAAAGAGGGCATGAGCGTGGTCTTTATCACCCACAAACTCCGTGAAGTATTGAGCGTTTGCGACCGGATTACGGTGCTTAGAGAGGGTGAAAGCGTGCTGACCCTTGACCGTAAAGAAGCCGCTGTTGAAGCTTTTGTCAAGGCGATGGTGGGCGAAAATCTCGACGTCGAAAACAGCCTGGTTTTCTCTAAAGGCAATATTAGCGCCGCCTGCCCCGCGCTGGATAGCGCCCCCGTTTTGCAGGTAGAAGAACTAAAAGCGCTGGATGAAAATGGCTTACCGGCCATCAACAACTGCTCGTTTAAAGTTCACCGGCAAGAGATTTTGGGCGTAGCCGGGGTGGCCGGAAACGGGCAACAGGCTTTAGCCGAGAGCATTTTGGGGCTGCGCTCTTTGGCTCAGGGCAAGGTGTTGATTGACGACACCAATGTGGCCGAAACGAAAACGGTCAAGCTGCTGGAAAATTTGGTAACTTACATCCCTGAAGACCGCTTGCAGGATGGTTTTTTACCGGCAGCCAGCGTGGCCCAAAACCTCATTCTCGGTTTTCACCGGCGCGAACCCTACAGCAAAAACGGCTTCTTAAATTGGAAAATAATCTACCAATCGGCCCGCAAACTGATTGCCGAGTACAACATCACAACGCTCGGCCCGGAGGATGTGGGAGCAAATCTGTCTGGCGGAAATATCCAGCGGGTGATGATTGCGCGAGCTTTCTCTTATCCTGCCAAATTACTGGTCGCCCATAACCCTACCCAGGGTTTAGATATCCCTTCAATAGAGTTTGTTTACTCAAAGTTGCTGGACCGAAAAGAGCGGGGCGGCGCAACCTTACTAATCTCCGAGAATCTGGATGAACTCCTCCTTTTGTGCGACCGGATTGCCACCATTTATCAGGGGCAAATTGCGGGTATTTTAGAGCGAAGCGATTTTGACAAATACGAAATAGGACGGATGATGAGTGGCGCCAGAACTATCGCCTGAGCAATCGACAAAAACAGGATTTAACCTCAAAGCTGTGGCCGAACAGTTTGGGCCATATCTTGTGGCGGTGATAGCCGCTTTTATTGCCGCCGGAATTTTTATTGGACTAATGGGCTTTGATGTTTTAAAGGCCTATAACACCATTCTTTTTACCTCGTTTAGAACCCCCAACGGCTTTGTGCAAACTCTGCTTAAATTTGTGCCGTTGTTGTTACAAGCCCTGGCCTTTACGGTTCCTCTGGCCGCCGGAAAGTTCAACATTGGGGGAGAAGGGCAACTGATTGTCGGGGCAATTGGGGCTACTGCGGCTGGTATTATCTTTGCCGACCTGCCGCCGGTTCTGTTACTGCCGATGGTGATTTTGGCCGGGGCGTTGTTTGGGGCCATTTGGGGGGCCATCCCCGCCTGGCTTCTTTACCAGTTCAATATGAACGAGATTTTGACCACGGTTTTGCTAAACTTTATCTCATTCAGCCTGATTGATTACGTCGCTACCGCAATCTGGCGCGACCCGGCGGCAGGGCATCCCACCACCGTCCCTATCGGGTCGGGTGGACAGTTGCCGCTCCTTATTTCCAGCCCGCCATTGCATACCGGTCTCATCCTGGCCTTACTGGTTGCCGCCGCAGTCTACATTTACACCGACCGCACCTCAGCCGGGTATGAGTTAGTTGTGACCGGGGCCAATCCCAGGGCTGCCGGAGTTTACGGCATCTCTGTGCGCCGGATATTTATTCTTTCCCTGGTTATCGGCGGGATGTTGGCCGGGCTTTCCGGGGCCATCGAGGTGTCCGGCAATCACCACCGTCTCATCGAAGGGATGCAGTCGAACTTTTTGCTTTTGGGCATTATCATCGGCCTGATTGCCAGGGGCAATAACCTGGCCGTGCCGTTTGTGGCCTTTTTTATCGCCATTCTCGAAGTCGGGGCCAGCGCTATGCAGCGCACTTTGCAAATTCCCGGCGAGATGGTTTTTATTGTCGAAGCCTTGATTTTGCTGTTTGTTCTCCTGTCGGATGTAGTCAGAAGACGGTAATACGGAGATTGGGAGATTAGAGATAACTACCTGCTTGAACCAGACATAATACCTTAATTCCAGTAAATGGTAATTAGTAATTGGAGATTAGAAGCGTGCAAACAATTACTAATTACCATTTACCATTTACTAATTACCATTTACCATTTACTAATTACCATTTACCATTTACCATTTACGTTTCGCGCCTGATGGTATTCACAAATTATGGACCAATTCGAACTACAAATTGTTAACTTTGCCAAATTAGTAATACTGGCTTTAGTGCCTTATGTTTTAGCCAGCCAGGGGACTAT
>JAJRVO010000372.1 GCA_024277275.1 Chloroflexota bacterium | reverse complement strand
TGTCTCCACAAGAAGAGCGGCTTGCAACCAGTCATCCCAATATCTTCCGTATTCAAACCTACAATGCTCATTTCAATAGAGAGACCTTCTTAAAGCAGGTTGCTTACCTGGTTAAGTTATCTGATGCGCAGCGCCGTGAAAAGATGACAGAGGTATTGTGGCAGTTAGTGCAAACAGAAAGTGAGCCACAGCCTCTTTAGTAATGAGAATTAAATAACTGTCCCTCAACATTGTAATTGGTAAATGGTAATTGGTTATTAAGCCAATCCCTAATTACTAATTACCATTTACTGCGCTCTGAAATGAGACAGTTATTTAATCCCGATTCCTTAAAAGGGGCGCTTTCTCGGCTATTCCTTATTTCCCATTGCCGTTGGGCTTAAAGTTTGTTATAGTATAGTACAAGCTAAGGATTGAGAATTAAATAACTTCTCCAAATGAAGCCCAAAATCCCAAGCAGTTTAATGGCAAAACGGGCAAGGTCTTCTCGAAGAGAACTAAATCCTTAGCCCTAATCTGTTCTTAATATTTTACAGACAGATCTTTAACATCTCCTGCGCTATAATTTGCCGGGTTGTGGTTTTGTTGCAAAAAGTTTGGCAAAAAACTACTTTGTGTTGACCCGGTTGCTTAACGTCCCTGTTTGGATGATTCCAACATTAGCTTGGAAGCGCGGTGCAGTGGGCGTTTTTTTTTCAAACCCACACTTGATACAGGAAAGGAATAAGAGATTTAGACATAGTGTTGAATTATGTGCTTCAATATAAACCCAAGAACATAATTTGGCGTAGTTTAGAAACGTGGAAAGTTAGATTAACGCTTGGTCTATAAAATGCGTAATGCGTAATGCGTAAAACTTAAAGATTCGGCGTTACAGCCTTCATTACAAATTACGAGCTTAGAAGTGTCAATCTAACTTGAACCATGCCCATAATGTACACTAAGTCCTAAATTCTGCTTTTATCTGATATGGATCTGCAAAATAAAGATGTGCAAGAGTATATTGGGCTACTATGGAAATGGTGGTGGCTCTTATTACTGGGCGTATTATTAGGCGCCGGCATAGGTTATACAACCGGTCGCTCTGTGTTACCTGTTTATGAAGCCAAAACCACCCTGATTATTGGAAATTTTGTCCTTAATAGTGGAAACCCTAACACCGGCGAGTTAGCCACCAGCCAACAATTAGCTCAAAGTTATGCCGAGATTATTAGTCGTGAACCTATTTTAAGGGCTACGGCCAATGCTTTAGGCGCAAATCTCGACTGGATGTCTCTTAGAGACAAGGTTAGCGGCAGGCTTGTGCCCAATACGCAACTGTTTGAGATAAGGGTGGTTGATGGCGACCCGCTAATGGCCAAAAACATTGCCAACGAAATAGCTCAACAACTTATCCTCCAAAGTCAGGCTAACCCAAATCAAGAACAACAAGCCCAATACCAATTTGTGCAGACGGAACTTACCGAATTACAAAACGCCATCACCTTACTACGAGAGCAAATTAAAGATCAAGAAAACGCCCTTGACCTTGAATCAACCGCTGAGGGGGTTCGCAAACAACAGACAGAGATTGACTTTTTACGCGCTCGGTTAAGTAGCTTGCAAAACAGCTACGCTTCGCTACTGGCTTTTTCTCAAGAAGGGCAAATAAATAACTTAACGGTAATAGAACCGGCTACTATTCCAACCACCTCAATCAATACCAATAACTCCCTGCGACGAATGATTCAGGGAGGGGTTATTGGTTTGGCCTTGGCTTTTGGGCTTGCCTTTTTAATAGAATTATTTGATAACACCATAAAAACAGTCGATGATGTTAAGAAATTTTTAGATCTGCCGGTTTTAACTGCGGTGGGACACAGCGATGCGCTTAGTTCTAATAAACACTATGTCGTGGTCAAACCGGGCGCTTTTTCACCTATGGCTGAAGCTTACCGCATTTTGCGAACCAACCTTGAGTTCAGCAACACAGAACTATCGCTTGATACATTATTAGTAACCAGCCCCCTGGCCGGCGAAGGAAAATCGTTAACGGCTATTAACCTGGCTATTGTTATGGCCCAGGCTAATAAGCGCGTTATTTTGATAGATGCTGATCTCCGCCGACCCATTCTGCACAAAGTGTTCAAAATACCCAACCGGTTTGGTTTAAGCAGCCTGCTGGGAGGCGAGGGTCCGGCATTAGAAACTATTCTGGCCCAACGAAAATTCCGTAATCTACGGGTGCTGCCCAGCGGCCCGATGCCGCCTAATCCAACTGAGCTTCTTGGCTCGGTGCAAATGGAGGGCTTTTTGGCTCAATTTAGAGCATTGGCCGATGTTGTTATCATTGACAGCCCCCCCCTGCTGGCGCTTACCGACTCTCGCGTGTTGGCTACTAAAGTTGACGCCACCATTTTGGTGATAGAAGCGGGTCGAACACAAAACCGGATTTGCCAACGGGCTAAAGGAATGTTGTCTCAAATAGGGGTAGAGCCTATTGGTGTGGTCTTAAATAAATTCAAACCAAAGCGCACTGTTGACGAATATCACTACTACTATTACTACTCACCCTATACTGCCTCTGGACATACCAAAAACGGCAGAGAGAAGGCTAACAGAAAAAAGCGGTCTCCGTCTAAACTTTAGTACAATGCGGCGTAAAAGGTATGAGCGTGAGATTATTGTGATGTCTAAACGGTTTTTAATATTTTGGCTTCTTGTTATCATCATTTGGGTAGTTATGTTGCTTTATGCATTCTGGCTAATGATAGCATCGGCGGGTGTGATGGTTTCCGGGGAAAATATGGATATTGTCCTGGCCCAACCCCTGCCCCCCACCGCTGCTGCTACCCCAACCGCTTTGCCCACGTTAATTTTGCTCTCTGTACCTACCCGGTCATTAAATTTGGTTAATACGCCTATAAATTCGACTCCCATAACCAACCTGCCCCCCACTCCACCGCCAGGCAGTACTGTGCTATTGCTGACGCCTCAGGCTGAAGCTGTTGGCTGGACCTCAAGCATCGATGGGAAAAACCACTTTGGCGATGGTAAAATTCATGTTGGTTTCTTTAGAGGACACGTCTATCACGGAGCTATTCAGTTTGACCTTTCAGATATTCCGCCCGGCTCAAATATTAGCTATGCTACGCTAGAGTTAACCGGGTTAAGCGATAGAAATTTGGGGCCGGGTGGGGTGTGGCAAGTGCGTTTACTTGATACCGCCCTTGACCAAACCTGGTTTGCGCTCACTTACGATAAACTTCGCCAGGGTAATATTGCCTCAACGCTTCAACCTGTTTTGCCAAGAGAAAGTTTAGCCAAAGAAGCAACACATATTTTTCCCCTTAATGAAAAACAGTTGACTATCTTAATGGAACGTTTGAACACCGGCCGGATTTCGTTCCGCATCGATGGGCCTAGTACCGGGCTAGACAACCTGTTTACCTGGGATAATAGGACAGCCGATCAAACCGAAGAATTTGACGATTCTTTGACCGAGGAAGAACTGTTAGCTTTAAACAAACAACCAGTTCTAAGAGTTGTTATAGAAGCGTTGAAATACGTGGTTGTTACCAGTACCCCTACCCCGGAAAATATCCTAACCGTAGCCGCCCAAGTTGATAGCGACATTGCGCCTACGCCATTGCCGGCACACTGGGTTACACCGGTGGTTGTTACTTCTATGCCGCCTCCGGCAAATGAAGCTACGGCCACTTTTCAAGCACAAGTGGCAACGGCAGAAGCAGTTGTTTACGGCACAGCCACCCCAACCCCAATAAATATGTGGACCGCCACCCCTACCTCAGCGCTTGTACCTTTGCCCGAGGGTGTGCCTACATCTTCTATTCCGCCTACAGCCACCCCTGCCCCCATACCCCAGGAGCTTATTGGTAAAATTGCTTTCCTCTCAGACCGGGCCGATGGTTCAGAAAATGGTCAGCCATTGGCTTATGTAATGGATGCCGACGGCAGCGCCATTGCCCTATTAACCGGCCAGGTTATTTATGAGACAGTGGTAGCCCGCGACAGGTTTGCAACCTACCAGGAGTTCTTGGCTTTTAGCAGAGATGTAAAACAAGAGGATGGCAAACAGCAATCTGCTATCTTTCTTTACGATTATCTAAATAACAAAGCCGAACAAATCACCTGGTTTCAATCGAGTATGGCTTACCAACCTGCCTGGTCGCCTACACAGGCACGAATTGCGTTTGTATCGGACGACAGCGGTACGGAAGAGATTTGGGCTATCAACCACAACAGAACCGACCTGCAACAACTAACCCGTGATGATCCTGTTGCCCTGGATGGTCATCCTTCCTGGTCCCCCGACGGGTCGCAAATTGTATTTTGGTCAGATCGTACCGGCAACCGGCAAATATGGGTAATGAACGCCGACGGTAGCAACCCGCGTCTTCTTCACCAGAATAGCTTTAATGACTGGGACCCCGTCTGGATTAAATATACCGATTTTGTTATCCGTCCAGTTCCGGAAGAGTAGTTATCTCTGAAATGCAACCCATGAAGGCAACAAATAGCGCCGGCACAAACAGGTTTTTCCTTGTTACTTTACCCTTGTTGGCAAGGCGCTTGCTGGCAAGACGCTTGTTTACAGGTTGGTTGGCAAGGTCATCTACCTGGTTGGCTATTGGAGTAACGCTAACGGCATTTACCATCTATTGGCGTACCCTGGCTCCAACTATTACGTGGCATCACGGCGGGGCTGATAGCGGCGATTTAGCCGCTGCTGTTGCCACGCTGGGCATTGCTCACCCACCCGGCTACCCAACCTATATTTTACTGGGTTATGTTTGGGCGGCGCTCCCTTTGGGCGGCGAACTGGCTTATCGGCTTAATTTACTCTCGGCAACGGGGGCGGCTTTGGCAGCCGGGTTAACGGTTATTACGGTTGCTTATCTTGGGCGACAAACCCTGGCCGCGCTGCCCCCTGGCAATAGGGGCAACTATGGGGGGCTTATTTTTGGCCTTTGCCCCCATAACCTGGTCCCAGGCAACCATTACCGAAGTTTATGCGCCGGGGCTGGCTGTGCTTGGTTTGTTAAGCCGGCTCTTGTTACAGTGGGTTCACCGGCCACGGCAGTGGCTACTTTTTGCAGCCGGTTTGACGTGTGGACTCGGTTTTGGGGTGTTGCCCCAGATTGTTTTGGCTGTGCCGGGCGCTCTCTTTTTACTGTATCGACAAAAAGATTTGCGCTGCCTGCCAAATGCTCAGTTGTGGCGGCGGTTTAGCCCATTTTTATTTGGCACAATTATTAGCCTGACTGTTTTTGTTTATCTCCCGGTGCGAGCCTCGGCTTACCCCCTGGTTAATTGGGGCGACCCCTCAACGCCGGATAGATTTTGGGCCGTAGTAACGGCGGCACAATACCATCAATATGCCGCCTTGCTTACACCCGGCCAATGGGTTGAGCGTTTGTTTGACAGCTTAATTCAACTTAAGCAAGCCCTGAGTTGGTCTGGGTTGGGATTAGCCGGATTAGGAGGCTACACCCTGTGGCGCGGCAATCGAGCCATACTTACTTACTTGTTGAGCTTGGCCGGACTGACACTGCTTTTCCGAACCAGTTATCCGGCAATGGGCAACATTGTTTATCTGCTGCCGGTTGTGTATAGCCTGGCAATCTTGGCCGGGCTTGGAGTTGCTGCACTATTGGCAATGGCCCGGTCTCATCTGGGGCGTAGTGGTGTAGCGCTGCTTGGTTTCAGCTTTTTGATTACGCTTGGTATACGGGTAGCAGTTATTGCTCCCCAACTTGATATGAGCCAGGATGACCAGGCTGCTCGCTTTGGGCAGCGAATATTTGCCGCCTTACCGTCGGAAGCCATCGTCGTTTCAAATCGGGATGAAACCACCTTCAGCCTATGGTATCGGCAAGCATTAGGAGAGCGTCCTGATGTAATTGTGGTTGACAAACGCTTGCTGGCTTATGAGTGGTACCGGCATCATTTACAACAGCGTCATCCAAACCTGAATTTGTCAGGTGACGTGTCGCGCTTACCACAACCTGTTTACTTTTTAACCGGCCCGCCCGGTGAGGAAAAGTTAAGTTTAAAAAATAACCTGTGGTCCAAATAGTCCAGGAGTCCAAAGTACGCTTTAGACTCCAATTGGTGCTTTGTTTATTATCAGGGAGATGTCCCCATGTTTATCCATATTTCTCAGAAACGGTTTTGGAAAGTATTAGGCTGGATTACGGTTGCGCTCTTAATCAACCTGCTGATGATCTTGTCTCTCCAAACAACGCTTTTATCATTGGACTACGGTGGAATGGCCTTTGCCCAAACCGGTCCTCCCGACGACACCCCTACCCCCATCCCAACGGCGGCGCCCGGACCGGGAGGCGATATCATTATTGACGTTAGTGTAGATGTCTCTCCCGGCGACGGCGGCGGCAGCGGCGATGGCGGCGGTGGTGATGGCGGTGGCCGTACCGATGATAGCGTCCGTGCCACCAGCGAGGCAGAACGCCTGCCCACCCCCACGTTTACCCCACTGCCTCTTACAACTGTTGTCATCCCGCCTCGCTTTGTAACCGAGACAATTTTTGTGATAGGAGTCACGCCTGTTGTTACCATCACCCCCGTTGTTGAGGCAACGCCAATACCATTGCCCGACTTCTCTGCCTGTGAATTGGCCTCTATTGCAGGCGCTCCGGGGTCTGGCTTGCCAAGTTTGGCAGGACATGGGGCCGTTTATCAGATTCCACCGGCCCCCGGCGAATCATTCCTTCAAGTAACAACCAAGCTGGGATTAGACGTTTGCAACTGCACTCTTACCGTGCCTACTTCTCCTACCCAGTGTATTATTGCAGAACTTGATCAAGACCCCGGATTAGTTTTAAATCCCCCGGCTCCACTACCGGCCAATATTAGAATGTTGGTCCCGTTTAACATAGATATTTACGGTATAAGCAGTTCCCAAACCATAACGGAGATTACATTTCACTCACCGCCCCTTGTTTTTACTACTGACCCGCTCGACGTTTCTGATACAGACAAAGTTGTCCTTTTGCGATACGATGAAACAGAGCAAAACTACATGTTTCCACAGCAACAGTATAACCCTGCCACAAAGATTCTACAGGCTTTCATATCCAACACATCCTTTTTTGTCCTGGGAATCTCAACCGAAGAACCGCTTGACCAGATGACAGCTACTCCAGAACCGGCGCCACCTGTTAGCCCTGCAACAAGCCCGGAGCCGCTTGTCCCAACCTTATCCCCTTTTCCCGAGGAACCATCAACACTGCCTGAAACAGGTGACGGTCTATCGCTGCTGTGGTTGTTTTTGGCAATCTTGGCCGGCTTGCTTGGCATTATCGCTCTATTCCTTCTGTTGGGGGGGGCCAGAGCGCTTAGAGAAATGTTGCAAGGCGCTCCACCTCCGGCGATGGCCCAAAACGACAATGATACCGGCGGATTGGCGCTGGGCTTTGGTTTGCAAATGCCGGACGTCACCCCGTTGATCAGGGTTACACTGGCTGCGTTGCCGGCAGCAACGGCATTGCCTGCCGGCGCGGCAGTACCGGCAGCAAGGTCTGCTCAACCTGATTCGCCGCACTCACGGCCACCAACAAGGTTAAACTTGCCCTCAGTTGAGATGAGCGCATCAATCAGCGCTGTTAAGCCGGGTTTAATGCGGGCGCGCCAGGCCATAACCATTCCAGATGACGTTGATCTTGTTGGTTGGAACGAGCTTGGGCTGCATCCTCGCAAGTTATCTCATACTGTCCTCGCCGGTCGTCTGGATTGGCATAGCAGGCCGGATGAAGTATTTATCTACCTGCAAGAGCTTGAGTTGGAGGATGTTATTGAGATTCAGGGTCAATCAAATATCTACTATCAGTATATTGTTGACGAGGTGCAAAACTACCAGGCCGATACAAGCTCCGTGGTGGAGATTCCACAGGCAAGCACAGAGATGGAGCTTGTATTAATTGCCTGGGGTGAAGCATACGATGTGGAAGAACAAGTGTATCGAGACTACATTGTAATTCGGGCTTACCAGGCCGACACCTCATTGGAAGATCGTTTAGAAATGAGCAAAGCAGAGATGCTGGCCGCCCACCCAGTTGAAGATGTTGAGTAAGTTATTTTTCAAAAAAAGCATAAACTCATACACTTGGGATTACCATAACAAGCGGGTTGCCTTGATTGTCAGCCTGCTTGTTTTGTGTAGTGGATGTGCCTTACTGGGGTACTTTGTTACCCATCAAGCAAGGATACGCGCCCAAACCTTTGCCGGAGAACTTAATCAAGCAGTAGTAGCGCTTAAACAGGTCGACCAGTATCCTGCTGACGCCGTTTTGCAAGCGCAGCAACATCTGTTAGCGGCTCGCAAAACCCTGGAAACGTTTCGGCCTGTAGGCAACCTTGTCACCGGCCCGGCAAACGGTTTGATAGATGTACCGGGTATTCGGCAGGTGTCTGCATGCTGGATATTTGCGGATGAAGCCAGCCTCGGTTTTCAGGAATTGCTCAATGTGGCCTGGTTGAGCGCCGTCAGCATAAATGAAGGCGATGTAACCGGGTTAGCGCCGGTCATGCCACAGTTACAACCTCACCTTCAAGCGGCAGAAAATCATCTGCGGCGAGCGCAGGCCGTGCGTCCTTTGTTAGATACAACCTGGTTTCCAAACAACTTGGCAACCCAGGCCGAAACGTCACTGGCCCGTTGGGATTTGATGGTTCCTTTTTGGGCAGAAACGTTGCCTCAGGTCAACCAATTGATAGGAGCGCTGCCTGTTGTTTTGGGCAGCCGGCGACCAATGACCTACCTGGTTATTGTCCAATCTAGCGATAATTTAAAGGCTACGGGGGGCTTTTTAACCGGCGCGGGAACAATTCGTTTTGAGCAAAGCCGGATAACAAACATCACAATTCACGATGTAACCGAGACAGAGTTTGCCGCAAAATGGACGCCCCGGCAAGGATACACCACGCCCCGTATTGTGCCGCCGGACCCCATCAGACGTTATATGGGGTTGGGGCATTGGGTGCTGCGTGACGGCAACTGGTGGGCCGATTTTCCGGCCACTGCCCGGCAAGTGGCCCACTTTTGGCAACTGGTCGATGAAACCCCTGTGGATGGCGTTATTGGCATTACTGACCAGGGCATTGTGACTCTGCTTGAGGCTGTTGGGCCAATCTCTATCTCCGGCGGGCAATCGCTTAATGCCGGCAATATGAGGGCTATTGCCTCGCAACGTATCTTTGGCGTCGCCACACCAGAAGGTAACAGCCAATCTGCCTTTTTTCAAGAGGTTGCCATCAAACTGGCCGCAAGTATCCAACAACTGCCTTTAGGAGGCCGGTTAGCGCTTGTCCGGCATCTTCAAACGGCGGCGCGTCGACATGATATTATGATTGCCAGTTTCGACCCCGCCCTGGCCCCGGTTTTTCACAAACTGGGTGTTGACGGGGCAATACGTGGTCAACAAGATGACTACTTTTATCTGGTTGAGGATAATCTGGCAGACAGCAAACTTAACTCGTTTGTAATGCAGAGTTTAAATTACCAGGTTCAGCTTGATCCCGACTCCCGGCCTCTCCAGGCCAGGCTGGTCGTTGATAAAATTAATGCTTACACACCGGGTACAGAACTGGTTGGTTTCCCCAAAGAGGGCTATAACACCGGCGGGCGTTGGGATGCTCAAACGCAACGTTGGGATAAGTGGGAGGGCTATTATGGCGGTTACTTGCGTCTCTTTCCGCCGCCTGAAAGCCACTTGTTAGAGGCCACCGGCTTTGACGACAAAATTGATGTAGGTACAGAAAGCGACCGTATAGTCTTTGGCGGCTACGTTGGACTGTGGGCCGGTTCTCAGCGACAACTCCAATTTCAATGGAGGCCCGGCGGCCGGCCGAGTGTGCCGGGTCAATATCGCCTTTTGGTGCAGCGTCAGCCGGGTACATTAGATTACCCTCTAACCGTTCAAGTTTATTTGCCCCACGGTTATCAGGCCACGGCCATAACCCCTCCGCCAACAACCGTTACCGAACAGGCGGTTATCTGGCAAGCCTCTCTGAATCAAGACCGGAATTTTTCATTACGTCTCACTCAGTAGATTTGCGTGTGTTTCATTTCTGTTGAACAGTATTGGAGTGCGGAATTCATTCCGCTTTTTGAGCGTTTGCAGAATTTATTCTGCATTCCTTTGACTCATTTCAAACACACTCAATAGATTTCAAGCATTTCTTTGGGAACCAAATCTCTCCTTGTGTCGTCTTATCACCAGACACACATAAATGATATTAGCAC
This sequence comes from Chloroflexota bacterium, assembly GCA_024277275.1. Classification (GTDB taxonomy): domain Bacteria; phylum Chloroflexota; class Anaerolineae; order 4572-78; family J111; genus JAJRVO01. The sequence continues at coordinate 3,330 of JAJRVO010000372.1, read as the reverse complement.
ACTGTCAAGTAAGTTTTGATAGATTGACTATTGTTCGTAGTAACGGCTTTAGCCGTCCAAAAACCGCTAAAGCGGTCACTACGAACCTCGCAAAACTTGTCTTACAGTGCATTAGTTTGAAGGAGAGAAAAAATGTCAATCTTAAACGTAACCCAAAAATTTATTGTATTATTGGTATTAGTTGCGCTGACGCTTACAGGTTGTGGGGCTTTTGGCGCTCCGGCTTCTGGTGAGCTTCAAAATGTTGAAGCCAAACCAACCGCCGCGCGAGAGGATGATGGCGCTGCGTCAACTTCCTTAGAGGGAGGCCGGGTAGCAGAAGAGCCGGTTTCTGAGAAGCCTGATAGCGCTCCGGCAGACACGTCGGCGGCAGGGCCGGACCCGGCAGAAAACAGAGCGGTTGTTGTTGAAAAAGAGGTTTAGGAAGCCAAAGAAGAAGCCGCCCCCGCGCCGGGATTAACTTCTTCGGCGGATGAAGCTGAACCCGTTACCGAATCTGAGATAGGCTACGCGGCGGGCGGCGAAGATGCGGCCGGCATTGCCGCCACGCCTTTGCCAATGCCCACGGCCAGCCCCAGTATGGCCGACCTTGACGCCGCCGGCGCCATTGACCGGGAAGAGGGTGATGAGATGGTTGCGGTTGAAGAGTTATCCCGGCAAACCGAGCCGCTCAAGGCGGGCGAAATGGACGACAACGTCCAGTGGGACGATTACCTGCTCTACCGACGTAACTATCGCGGCCCTCGCATCCACGACCGGGATATTACCGAACGTTATGTCATCGAGGTCATTGATGAGCAGGGTCGCCCGGTATTGGGCGCTAACGTGCGGGTTTTCTTGCCGGGACAGGAGCGACAGGAAGTTTATAACGCTCGCACCTATGCTACCGGCCAAATCCTCTTTCATCCCCTGGCTCTGGATGAGCCGGTGGAGCAGGTGGACCGCTTTACGGTGGAAGTGCAGAAAGATAATGTGCTGCAACAGTTCAGCCTGACTCGTTTTAACGCCCAGGCCGCTACTAGCTTTACAGACCGCTGGACGGTGACGCTTGATTTGCAACAGCAGCAACTTGAATCGCTAAACTTAGACGTTTTATTCTTAATTGACGCTACCGGCAGCATGGCCGACGAAATCAACAAAATTCAAAGCACCATTTTCGACGTGTCAGCCCGAATTGATGCTTTGCCGGAGACCCCCAACGTGCGCTACGGAATGGTCACTTACCGGGATCGGGGCGACAACTATGTGACCCGAAGTTATGAATTTACCCCCGATGTCCGCGATTTTGCTCAAAACCTGAACACTGTTTTTGCCGATGGCGGCGGCGATTACCCGGAGTCGTTCAATGAAGCCTTGCACGATGCGTTATATAGCGTGGAGTGGCGGGGCGGCGATACAGTCCAGCTTATCTTCCTGGTTGCCGATGCGCCCCCTCATCTGGATTACGCCCAGGATTATGATTACGCTGTTGAGATGGAAACGGCTGCCCGGCGCGGCATAAAAATCTTCTCTATTGCCAGCAGCGGCCTGGACGACCAGGGCGAATATATCTTCCGTCAGGTAGCCCAGTACACGCAAGGCCGCTTCATCTTCCTCACCTACGAAGGCCCCACCAACGGCGGCGCGCCCGGCGAGACGACCACCCATCACGTTGATGATTACTCGGTTGAGAATTTGGACGACTTACTGGTCAGACTGGTTGAAGAGGAGTTGGCCTATCAAAATCCGCAGTTAGCCCGGATGCAGTAGCAACTCACACCACAGATTCTTCCCGCAGAGCATGAATTGTTTCCTCATCATAATTGAGAATTTCCTGTAAAACTTCATCGGTGTGCTGGCCAAGCAGCGGCGGCGGGTAGCGCACTTGAGGCGGCGCAGTGGGGATATTTAATGGCGAAGCAACCATAGACAGCATCCCGGCCGTTGGGTGAGAAACTTCGACGCGCATATCACGCGCCTGGACTTGCGGGTCGGCAAAGACGCGGTTAATGGTGTTTATGGGCGCTGCCGGAATGCCAATCTCCTCCAATTGGGTCAGCCAGTCTTGGGCGTCGCGCTGGATAAACAGTTCGCCCAAAAGCGGGATCAGTGTCTCGCGGTTCTCAACCCTGGCGGCGTTAGTGGCAAAGCGGTTATCCTCAATCCAGTCATCGCGCCCCACGGCCCGGCAAAACTTTTGCCATTGACCATCGTTGCCCACGGCAAAGGCAAAGTGTTGATCGCGTGCCTTAAAAACTTCGTAAGGGACAATGCTGGCGTGGGCATTGCCGTAGCGTCCCGGCGTTTGGCCCGATACCAGGTAGTTGCTGGCGACGTTAGCCAGCCAGGCCACTTGAGAGTCCAGCAATGAGATGTCGATGCGTTGTCCGGCCCCGGCGCGCTGACGAGCATACAGCGAGGCCAGGATAGCGTTGACGGCAAACAGACCGGCAGTGATATCGGCAATAGCTACGCCAACCTTGTATGGCTCGCCATCGGTTGGCCCGGTTATGCTCATAATTCCGCCCTGGGCCTGGATGATAAAATCGTAGCCCGGCAGGTGGCGATATGGGCCGGTGTAGCCGTAGCCGGTAATGGTGCAGTAAACCAGGCCGGGGCGCAGGCGTTGCAACTCATTGTAACTTAGCACCCAACGTTCCAGTGTGCCCATTTTAAAGTTCTCGACCAGCACGTCCCCCTGGCGGATTAGATCGCCTAAAATATCTAACCCGCGCTTGGACTTCAAGTTCAAGGTTAGGCTGCGTTTATTGCGATTGGCGCACAAAAAATAGGCCGACTCACCGCCCTGGGCAAAGGGCGGTCCCCAGTGGCGCGTGTCATCCCCCCGGCCGGGAACTTCTACCTTGATGACATCGGCCCCCAAGTCGCCCAGAATCATTGTGCAGTACGGCCCGGCCAGCACCCGGCTCAGGTCGATGACCTTAACTCCTTCAAGTAAAGCGTCCATAGATTACCCCGAATTATTCAAAAGATATGGTTGACCCATCACAATTTATCATTCCAACTTAAACCAGATAGGTCTTGCGTTTTATTATGCCGGATTATAAAGTGAGCGGTAAAAAACACAAATGCAAATATTTATGATAATTGTCATAGATATATATGACAAATGTTACTACTCATACTCCCATATGCTGTTATCATGATTATAGTTTGACACTGATATGCCGAACAATCTCCAAAACACTTCAGCAATTCCCGGTTTGACAATTAGGGCGTGAAAATTGTTGCGCTTGTGGGCATTTCAGAGCAGAATTTTCGGAATGATAGAATTTTGATTCGTTAATTCTGCCAATTCTGCTCTTACGCCAACAAAAATCAGCCCGACTG
>JAJRVO010000025.1 GCA_024277275.1 Chloroflexota bacterium | reverse complement strand
GACATTCGTCAGTTTTAAGCGTCAGAAGGCTATTTTGGGGAATGCTTTAAAGCTTTTTCGCGTTAATTTCAAGATTTCTAAGTTTACGACCATTGTTGTTCATACATTTTGGGATCATTTAAAAATCGGAAAAGCCTAACACCCCGGACAGCCTGGCCAACTTGACCGAATTCGCCGCTCAAGTCTTCGGCGTTCCTTTTGATCCCGCTGCCGTCATCGGCGAAGAGCGGATCAACCTGGCCAACTTTTTGCCCGACTCGCCCACCCTTGACACCCGCCCCGCCGACCTCGACGCCCTCCGCGAGCAAACCGGCGAAAGCTATGACGCCTATATCCAGCGCCAAATCCACCTTTGGTTTGGCGATCAAAGCTTGACCAAAACCGAACTGGCCGCCCATCTCAAGCAGCACAGCCTGCTCCACACCCTCCTCACCGCCACGCAGGATGAGATACTCCCCTGGCCCGAAATCATCAACCGCCTAGCCCGCTTCGACCCCACCCTGACCGATCACCCCAACCCCAACCTGCTCCTCCAATCCCTCCTGGCCCTCATCGCCCACGCCCGCGTTGATAACAGTAATCAGTTACCAGTGACCAGTTAAATACTACAATTGAGGTTCCATCCTCCAATCTCCAATCCCCCAATCTCCAACCTCCTTCACAAAGCCCCAATCTCCAACCTTTCCTCACTCTCCAGGTCCAACTCTGGATCCGCGAAATGAGCCGTCTCCTGCGAACAGTCAGCCCCCAACCCGGCTTCTTCTGGAGCGATGACAAACTTGACCAGCCCGCTCAACACGGCTTGCCCCCCTACTACTGCCGCGAGTGCGGCCACACCGGCTGGCTCACCGTCATCCACGAAGGCGACAGCTACCTCATCAACGACCCCCGTGAAATCTACCGCAAAAACATCGCCCGTCACAAAACCATCCGCTACCTCTACCCCGACCCGCAGCGGATGAATAGCAATCAGCCGTTAGCAGCCGGCAGCCGGCCCAATCCCCAATCCCCAATCTCCCAATTACCAATTACCACCCTCCAACCTTCCGTCTGCCCCGACTGCCTCGTCATCCGTTACGACGAGCAATGCCCCCTCTGCCACCTCAAAACCATTCCGGTCATCATCTACCACGAAACCAGCGTCTCAGACAGCCGCCAGCCGCAAGACCTGCAACGCTGCCCCATGTGCGGCACCGATAACGCCCTCAGCATCGTCGGTTCCCAGGCGGCCAGCCTCTCCTCCGTAGCCATCAGCCATCTCTTCGCCACCCCCCTCAACACCGATAAAAAGCTGCTGGCCTTTACCGACTCCGTGCAGGATGCCAGCCACCGGGCCTCCTTCTTTGGCGCCCGAACCTACCGCTTCGGCCTGCGCACCGCCTTCCAGGCTACCCTGACCAATAACACCCCCATCCCCCTGGCCGACTTCACCGACCGGGTACTGAATTACTGGCGGCAGCAGTGGGCCGATGATCAAAAACTGGCCGCCACTTTTATGCCCCCCGACCTGCACGACATAGCCATCTACCGCGAATTCATCGAAGACAGTCCCGGCCCAATGCCGCCGGGGTTAAGCCAAGAGCTGCGTCTCCGCCTATCCTGGGAGGTTACAATGGAGTACGGCTTCAACGCCCGGCTCGGTCGTTCCCTGGAAAAAGTGGGCAGCTCCACCGCCATTATTGATCCCGACCAACTGGCCGCCGTGGTTGCCAATCTGACCCTGATTGTGCCCGAAGAAATCGGCGGGCTGGACCAACTGACCCCAACCAACATCGGCTACTTTGTGGCGGGCTTGCTCGACCGGCTCCGCTTGCGGGGAGGTATTGTCCACCCGCTGCTCAGGCGATACATCCGGGAACAAGGTCTCTGGTACATGTTGACCAAAAACATCCAGCCGCTGCTCTCCCCCTTTCACCGGCGCTCCCGGCTGCCCAAATTCCTGGCCGACCGCCCGGAGCGGGGCGTCTTTGATCTCTACCTGACCGGCGGCAAACGGCCCACCTGGTACGTCGATTGGGCCTGGCGCACCCTCACGCCCGGCCTCGGCACGCCTGAAATCAACGACCTTTACCGCCTGGTGATTGACCAACTAACCCAGGCCGATATCTTGCAGCAAATCTCCGGCGGCAAAGCCAACGCTTATGGCCTCCGGCCCCAGGCCCTGCTGGTTACGTCCCAAACAGCCGGCTTGCGCTGCGACACCTGCGGCCACCAGCACACCGTCACCCCGACCACCGTTGACCCCTGGCTGAACCAACCCTGTCTCAGCTACCAGTGTCCGGGCCGTTACCGGCCAGAAACCCGACTCAACCAGCGCTACTACCAGGCCATCTACCAACGCGGCCAGGTCGAGCGCATCTTCTCCCGTGAGCATACCGGCCTGCTCTCCCGCCAAGTGCGAGACGACACCGAGGCCCAATTCAAAACCCAAAATCAGGCCGACGCCACCAACCTCCTGACCGCCACGCCCACTCTGGAAATGGGCATCGACATCGGCGACCTGTCAACCACGATGGCCTGTTCGGTTCCTCCGGCCAGCGCCAACTACCTGCAACGCATCGGCCGGGCCGGTCGCGAAACCGGCAACTCCCTGATACTGACCCTGGCCAACACCCGCCCCCACGACCTCTACTTCTTTTCCGAACCGCTGGAGATGATCGCCGGAACCATCACCCCACCGGGCTGCTACCTGGACGCCCCCGACATGCTCAAACGCCAATTTCTGGCCTTCTGCATGGATAACTGGGTGGTCAACGACCCCAAGGTGCAGATTTTACCCCGCGACGTGCGGGGGATGCTGGCCCGTTACAAAAAGGGCGGCTTCCCCGAAAACCTGCTGGTCTTTTATAGCCCGCACCGGCCCGACCTGATTGAGCGCTTCCTGGGCCTGTTTGAGCCGGCCCTCTCCCCCGAAACCCAGGCCCGCTTGCGAGAGTTTGCCGGAGACGACACCCTGCCCAATAAAGTCCGGCAAGCGGTCCAGGCCGTAGAGTTGGAGCGAGAAGATTTACGCAAATCCAGGCGAAAACTCAAACAGCGCCGCGACAAAATAGAAACTGACCCTGGCCAGTACCAGAACCCCGACGATGAAATAAAAAAGCTTGACCGGGAGATGAAGCTGCTGGTCTCCCTGATCAAGACCCTGGAAGACAAATACATCCTCAATTTCTTTACCGACGTCGGCTTGCTACCCAACTACGCTTTCCCCGAAACCGGGGTGCGGCTCAACGCCATCATCACCGGCCTGGAAACCACGGAAGAGGACGGCAAGGGCTACGAGGTCAAAGAGTATCTCCGCCCCGCCGCCGTAGCCATCAAGGAGTTGGCCCCCTTTAATCGTTTCTATGCCGAAGGGCGCAAACTCCCGGTCAACTTCGTGGAAGTGGGCGGCTCTGATGAAGCCATCGAGAACTGGCAGTTTTGCGACCGGTGCGCTCACATAGAACTGGTGCAGACCAGTCACTATCAAAAAACCTGCCCCCTGTGCGGCTCTCCTATCTGGAGCGACAAAGGTCAGCAGCACAATATGGTCCGGCTGCGTCGGGTCGAACACTACAACAGTCTCAGGGCTGTTCAGTTCTAAAAACGCTTGCTAAGGAATCGGGATTAAATAACTGTCTCATTTCAGAGCGCAGTAAATGGTAATTAGTAATTAGGGATTGGCTTAATAACCAATTACCATTTACCAATTACAATGTTGAGGGACAGTTATTTAATTCTCATTACTAAATAAAGCCTTCTGTGGTAACCTCAAGGGTTTGAACCCTTGAAATCATCGTAGGGGGTACAAGACGAGGTTGTTCAGTTCTACAGTCAATAACCACGGATTGGCAGGAAAACGCGGATTTTCTCCGACGCTGTTACATACTTTCTTGAAATGGCAAAATAGAGCCATGATGGGTATCATGCCCTCTTAAGCTAAATTTGTAAGGGAGGGCAGCGATGGAATTGATAGAAAATCTTACCCGTTTTGAGGCAGTTCTGAGAATATGCTTGTATATGTTGCTGGTAGCCAACCATATCAGGTTCATCAGCCAGGAGATTGAGTGGGGAAAAAGCAAGCCAAAAGATAAAAAGAAGAAGGCCAAGAAGCCGACCCTGGCCGAATTGGAAGCGCTGGTCAAGCAGATGTTTCCAGAAGAACCAGAGCCAGATGAACGCAGTCGGGTCAGAGCGGCAGTGGTGGCAGCGGTCAAACGAAGTGCGCGAGGCTTGTTTGATTTATTGCCGGAAGATAGATGCATCAGCCTCTTGAAAATGATAGCTGGAGCAGGTAAGGGGTGTCCTCGGTGTAGGAGTAAAAATATCAAAGAGGGGCAGAAGGGTGGCTACCGAGAATATTATCAGCGTTGCATCTGCCGGGAGTGTAAAGAGAAAGGACGGACGGCGAGTTATTACGAACTGACCGGCACGGTCTTTGAAGGAACTCATCTGGAGGCCAAGCAGTGGTTTTGGGGGATTTATCTATTTGTGGGTGGTTGCAGTACCCGAGAGATAGGTATCGAGTTGGCTGTCAGCTTGAAGACAGCCCAACGACTGGTCAGATTGCTGCAACTGAGCCTGATTACGATTCGTTACCGCTTTATGTTGAGGGGGAAAGTTGAATTTGATGAGGTCTATGTCATTGGGGGGGTTAAAAGGAGAGGCAGGCGGGATAAAGTTAGAGCGAGCGCCCCGCAAACGAGGCAAACGACAGCCAGGCCGAGGGACTTGGGATAGTGATAAAGTGCCCATTTTGGGCCTGGTTGATCGGCAGGGACAGATCTACCTGGTGACTTGTGCCAATGTGCAGACGGAAACGATCCAATTCTTGATCGAGTATCTGACCCAGCAGGGAAGCACCGTCTACACAGATTGTTACAGTATCTACAATTTCTTGAAACGGGTAGGCTACCAGCACGAGCGGGTCAACCACTCAAAGAAAGAGTATGCCCGAGGGGAGGTACACGTCAACACGGTTGAGGGGTTATGGTCATTGTTGCGTGACCATCTGCGGGTTCATCGAGGTGTCTCCAAACTCTACTTACCGTTGTATGTGATGCGCTTTGAGTTCCTGGTCAACCACCGCGGAGAAGACCGATGGCACAAGATGATGGAACTGTGTACGCGGGCTTGTCAGGCCGATGGGGTACACTTACGTCGCTTGGTACGAGACAAGCAAGTGCATACAGCTTGTCCCACCTTGGGCTTGGTGGGGCAAGTAGTGTAAACAAAGAGATATGTTTCCACCAACTCAGTGCGTCTGAGGGTTGGCTGGGAAACACAAAAACCGTCAAGTTATTGACCTGACGGTTCAAAATGCTCTCTATTGAGAGCGCAAGTTACCCTGTTGATTGAGTATGCAAGAAAAAACCTCTCGTAAGGTAACATAAAGATGAAATCTTAGGCTTTATGTCAAACAGTAGAGGTGATTTGTTGTTTTCTAACCCTTTTCAAGAAAGTATGTAACAGCGTTCTCCGAATTGTGATCCGCGTTTTCCTGCCAATCCGTAGTTATTCTCGCTCATCTTGTCTCAATTTACCCATTTTGAGTTAGAACTGAACAGCCCTGATGGACTGGGTTGTCTTAAAATTGCCCGGTTCAGCTTGAGAAAACGACTTGCCCAACTACCCCTAAAACAAAACTTAAATGTTGCCGACTTTTACAGTTGGGCGTAAAACTGCGTAGTTATCGGATAGCTCAACGCCCAACTGTTTAAGTGTTTCGCGTAAGGGGCTAAACTGTGCAGTTATTTGCGCCGCGAAACACTAGGCCAACGAGCTAAAAAGAACTACAGCCATAATAAAAATGAGACTAAATCCAAGCGTATACAAAAGGAATCCCTGAATAGTATCAGAAAGGCTGCTCTCCTGATTATTTTTGGCCTCACCCTTTTTCTTGGTCATTTCCTCTTTGGCTTTACTGGCCTTACTCAACTTGCGATTTGCCTCTCGCTGCTTGACTGACGCATTAGAAAAAGCCCATCCCGCCAATATCCCAAGTGTGCCGCCAACAATTATGCTAAACCCGTCCATTGATAACTTATCCTCCCAATAAGGTACCAGCGTAGAAATCATCTGAAAACGTTATTGCCAAACTGGTATCGTAAATTTATTGTGCTGTTTATTAACGTTACCTTTACGTTATCTTTACGGATAGTTTATCACAAATTTTCTAAAAAAGGCATTAACCAGAAGTACCAATTTGGGTATTTAGTACCAAATTCCTATGAGTGATGCTTCGCTCAAATGTCCTTTAAATGGCCCAAAATTGCCTCTAAACCCAGCAGATAACTGCGCCAACCAAAGCCGCTAATTTGCCCAACACAAACCGGAGCCAGCATACTTTTATGCCTAAATTCCTCGCGGGCATGGACGTTGCTGAGATGGACTTCAACAACCGCCAGCCCCGTGCCGGCAATAGCGTCTCGCAAGGTGATGGAGGTATGCGTGTACGCTCCGGGATTAAAAACCACGCCGTTTGCCCAACTGGCCGCCTCGTGCAATTTGTCGACCAGCGCCCCTTCATGGTTGGATTGAAAGGGGCGCACTTCTACGCCTTGTTCGGCTCCCGCAGCCTCTACCCGCGCATTAATATCCCCCAACGTCATTGAGCCGTAAACCTCCGGCTCTCGTACGCCGAGCAAGTTTAGATTAGGGCCATGTAATAAGAGTATAGTTGTCATCATATTTCGATTTTGGATTTACGATTTTTCTTGAGCCAACGCTTCAAGCGCCGCCGAGTGGATTGCGCCGTTGCTAACCACTACCCCGCGATTATGGCGCATAAGATAATCGGCGGCAAAATCAAGAGCTTGGCCGTGCATATCAGTTACGCAACCGCCGGCCCCTTCAACAATGAGCGAACCGGCGGCATGGTCCCAGATTTTTTCACGATAATCCGGGCTTTTGTCCGAGGGCAAGCGCAGGTATAGCGCGGCGTCGCCCCGGGCCACAGCGCCGTATTTAACCTGGCTATCCATCCGCAGCGAGGGCCGGGTAATGCCAACCGCCTGGGCAATAGCCTGCTGCCGGCGATGGTTGCTGTGGTCTGCTTCAACACTCTCCACAAATCGCAACTTTTCACCATCTGCTGCTTGCGCTACCTGAATTGGTTTGAATGTATCGTTGCCTGGGACAGCTACGTTTGCGCTTAGGACAGCTACGCTTGCGCTTAGGGCAGCTACGCTTGCGCTTAGGGCAGCCATGCTTGCCCCCTTGCCTTTAACAGCCACAAAAACAACCCCGGTTTCACTATTGGGGGTGTCGCTATTTAAGGGCAATGACGGACAAGCCAGCGCCGCCACCT
>JAJRVO010000371.1 GCA_024277275.1 Chloroflexota bacterium | reverse complement strand
GTTGGGCTGGTTTTTGCCGGCTTAAGAGCAGAATTGGCAGAATTAACGAATCAAAATTCTATCATTCTGGAAATTCTGCTCTTAAATACCCGCAATTGCAACAATTTTTACACCCTAATTGTCAAACCGGGAATTGCTGACAATTTGAGATGTTGAATTCTGGCTAAAAATATTATTTCTAACGACGATGTTTGTAACATTCGGATTCTCGTTAAAAAATCCGCTACCCCAACCGGCAGCGCCATTGTTATAGACAGTATTGTTTGTAAATGTTATGCTCTCAACAGGGCGTATTGTGACCCCCGGCTCGCCCCAGTTACCTATTTCAAGACCATTGCTTTGATTACCATAAACGATATTGTTATAGATTTTGACATCTCGGACCAGACTACCGTCCTCAGAAGACAGAGAAATTCCGGCTCCACAATTATAGAGAATATTCTGATAAACTTCGATGTTGGAAGTCGCTTTTGCGCCCCCCCAGCCATCCACATAAAGACACGTTCTCTGCCCGCTTGTTATGTCATGTACATGATTTTTGTAAACTTTTCCGTTTGTGGCGCCGCCTTTTATGGTAATTCCCTCTCCCCCGTTTGTTCCGGGGCCGCCATCGTGAATGTGATTATTCTTGATTTCAAATGTGTCTGTGCCGGACACTGTAATATCTTCCTGTTCGCCGTCATTGCAGGCCAGCCTAACCTCATTGCCGTCAATGATGATGTTACTACCATCCCAGACCCCAATACCGGAAGAAACAGTATTGTAGGTATAGTTGTTTTCAATAGTAATGTAGTGCGAATTGTCCACATAAATTCCAGCATTATTTTGGTTTGGACGGGCATTTATTATTCTCAATCCTGAAATTTTGATATAACTTCTATCTTCCACCACAAACAACCCGGTTTCCCAGTTTGGCAAAGATATACCAGCCCCGTCAATTGTTACCGTCTCGCCGGGATAGGCGGCATAGGTGATATAATTACCGGCGCTCCCCAAATGCAGCGGGATGACCTGTTCCTGGTAAGTCCCCGCTCTGATATAAACTGTGTCGCCGGCAGTCAAAGTGTTGGCCGCTTTTTGGATGGTTTTCCAGGGATTGCCTATTGACCCATTGCCGGTGGTATCATTGCCGCCTGGCGATACATAATACGTGGTCCCCGCCGCTGAAACTTTCCCCGGTATGCTCCAACTACTTATCAAAAATATGGCTATTGATAAACCCACCAGAAAAATTTTTAACCACCTCATTTTTTATATCTCCTCACCCTCATTAATTACATTCACAAAGAAAGGACCAAGCAGCGCTACTTTTATAATAGCACAAATGATGGCAGATAGGAGGCGTGACAGATAAGTGGTATTGTGGATTGACAAGCGGTTTTGCGACGCGAGCAAGAGTTTTACAGAATTCATGAAAAAAGGCAACTCCTCAGCTTGCTATGTCATTGGTATAACAGACAAGTAGTCTTGTGACATGACAAGTGGTTTCTGACTCGTTGATCAGGCGACAAGAAGTGTTCGGTAGAACTCGATCCCTGCCGCTTTTTTAGCGCCAGCCGGTTAGTTTCTTTAACTGGGCCGCATAACGCCTTGACATAGGAATTTCTGTCTGCGCTTCGTTAGCGATGCGGATGAGGTAAGCGCCGGAAAACCAGGGTACAACTTCGGCGATGGCGTTGAGATTGACCAGGTAGGCTTTATGCACGCGGGCAAAGTTGTGTTGGCTCAAGCGAGGTTCAAGTTCCTTGAGGGTGTAACGCGCCAGCAGTTTATGGCCGGCGGCGGTTTGCATGTAGACCTTTTTGGCCTCGGCTTCTAGCCAGAGAATGTCTCGATAGTCTACCAGCATCCGATTTTCATTTTCGAGTTCGCCCCACAGCTTGGTCAAGTCGTCGGATGGAACGGCTTGTTGCAAGTAGTTGCGCAGGACTGTTTGTTTTTGGAGCAACGTGCCGCGTTCGGTGAGCGCTTGCCGAATGCGTTCTACCGTTTGCGCCAGTCGCCGCTCATCAAACGGTTTGACAATGTAATCAAGGGCGGCCAGTTCAAACGCGCGCAGGGCATGCTCGTCATAAGCCGTGGCAAAAATAATCAGCGGCGGCTCCGGCCCGTCCATAATGGTGGCGGCTACTGTCAGTCCATCCAGGCCAGGCATGTTGATATCAAGAAAAACCACTTCAATCGGTTCTCTCTCAATAAAATCCAACGCTTCCTGACCGTTGACGGCTTCGTAAAACGTGGCGTCCGGGGTCAGGGTTTCCAGAATGTAGCGAATTTCGCCCCGGGCCGGGGTTTCGTCGTCGGCAATAAGAATGTGCATAGCGTTAGTCCTCAATTGGAATTTTGATTTTAACACAGGCGCCGCGCCCAGCTTCAGATTCGATAGCCAGCCGGTACGATTCACCGTACAACATGCGCAACCGGCCATCGATATTGCGCAGACCAATAGATGTGGTCTTGGGTTGTTCCGGGGTTAAAATCTCCGCCAGCCGAACCGAGTCGATACCTAAACCATCATCCTCTACCTGGAGCAGCAGGTTGTTGTCTGTGCGGGCGATGGTGATGCTCACGGTCCCACCTTTGGCTTTTTTGGCGATGCCGTGGACGACGGCGTTTTCTACCACCGGCTGAAAAATGAGCGTGGGCACCGGGTACTCCAGCCACGCTTTGGCTTGAATGGACCAGTTGATTTGCAAACGCTGGTCGAGCCGGGCTTTTTCCAGGGCCAGGTAGGCTTCGATGTAGCTGATTTCATCCTGCAAAGGCACAAACTCTCCGGCCCGTAAGGCGCGCTGGAAAACCTCGGACAGGTTAATCAGCAAGCGTCGGGCAGTTTCCGGGTCGACCCGGACAAAGTAGCGAATGGTGTTGAGAGCGTTGAACAAGAAATGGGGGTTAATTTGGGCGCGCAGGGCGCGAAGTTCGGCCTGGGTTAAGGCCAGTTCAGCGGCTTCAGCTTTTTGCCGGACAGCCTCGGCTTGTACGTTGCGTACAATAAGGGTGATGGTCAGCATAGCCAAACCAGATATCAGGGCGCTGGGGATTAGAAACGAGACCAAAAGCGCCGGCTCATCCCAGGCGGTGGCGGTGAGATATCCAACTCCTACTTCAATTCCAATTTGCAAGGTTAAGGCTCCCGCAGGCACAAATCGGCGCTGTCCCAACAAATCCGCGCCTAAAGCAGCCACAATCCCGGCCCATAAAGCCGATGAGGCTTCCATGTCGACCAGAAAGCGCCAAACAAGCAAGTCGTACCAAAACGCAGGATTAAAGAGTACGCGCAGGCCCTCGGTTTGGTAGAGAAGGAGCAACTCCTCTTCCGGGTAATCAACCAGGTTTTGAGTGCCGTTAACAAACATAGTAATAATGCCGAGGCCCAAGCCCACCCGCCAGCCCCCCAGCAAACTGCCTGTAACCACAATTAGCACGCCAAATGTAACCTGGTCGTCGGCCAGAGATGATAATAGCAGGTAGTAACTGAGAGTAAAAAGCTGAATTACGGCCAGCACGCCAAATAATTTGAGGGTATCCCGTGGTATGGTCTCGCCGTTGATAATTCGCTTAAACAGGGCCGTGGTGCTAAAGATATAGATGAGCACAACCGGAAAGGCCAGTTCTTGAACGGCAAAGCCAATTGCGTAAGGACCAAATTCAAAGGCGGTCAGGTCAAGCGGTAATAGCGGCGGTTGTTCCGAAAATTGACGGACATATACTGCCAGGGCAAAAGCAGCCAGTGAGATCACAACTATCCCACCAAAACGAGTTACCCTATAGAATGTTGTTTTTGGAGGCGAATGAACATTGAGCATAGCCATATTATCATTATCAAGGGTCAGGTGTTAAGTGTCAAGTGTCAAGCAACAAGTGTTATATGATTCTGATGATACCATAGCCTGGTGTCGAGTAAGAAGGGAAATGGATAACAGGGCTTGGTTGAGGATAAGCGGTTAAGGATTGGTGAAACGGCACGATTTTAGTAAGCGTCCAGCGAAGCCCCACCTCAAACCAACAAGATTAACGCAAAGGTTCAAAGGAGCAAAGAAAAACTTTAAAACTTTGTCCAAAACTTGTTTTTTCCCTTGCCCCTTTGCGACTTTGCGTTAAAAACCTTGTCTCATCTGTAAAGAATTTTGGGCTTCAAGGAATTCAGGGGGTGAGGCAAAAGACCTCCGAGGTTTCCACCTGCAAGGGCCTTGATCGGGTTTGGACCATTTGTTTCATCCATATGGACAAATTAAGCGGCTAAAACCTCGGAGGTCTGGACGGTTACTTGTTCGACTCCCTGACAAACAAAAAAGAGACACGAGATTAATCTCGTGTCTCTTTTTTGTTTGTAAACGCTGCTACTACTTTACAGAATCTGGCCGGACGAAGCTTTGACAAAGTAGCCGTTACAGGCTTCTTCAATTAGAGCTGGGGTCATCTGGATCGGCTCGCCGGCATATTCACACAACAATTTAACCGCTTTTAAAACATCGCGGGGGTGGACCGATTGGAGGGGCTTGCCCGGTTTGCGATACCACTCGTTGATGAGATAAAGGAAAGATTCTCTATCTACTCCGGGGAAACCAAGCGCCTCGGCTTGATTAACAAATATCTGGTAAAACATCTTTTCGTCGGGGCCAAAAACACCCACCTTAAGCTGAATACGGCGTAGGAACGCGCCGTCCACCAGGTCTTCGGGGTCAAGATTAGTGCTGAACACCAGCAATTGCTTAAAAGGAATCTCGAAGGTCATGCCGGAGTTAAGACGCAAAAAGTCAATTCTGGTTTCCAGGGGTACAATCCAGCGGTTCAGCAGGTCAGTGGGGGTAATGTGCTGGCGGCCAAAGTCGTCGATGAGAAACATGCCGCCGTTGGCTTTCAATTGCAGGGGGCCTTCGTAATATTTGGCCGTTTCCTCATAACGCAGTTCCAGGTGATCCATGGTCAACTCGCCCCCAACCATCACTGCGGGCCGCTGAAAGAGTCCCCACCGCTTATCGGTTCCGCCGCGATCATCGTCGCTGAGTTTATGAATGAGGCTATCGTAGATTTGGATAATTACCCCCCCCACCGTAATGGCGTAAGGAATCCAGATTGGCTCGCCATCGCCTAACAAGTCGGCTATGGCTTCAGCAATGGTTGTTTTGCCGTTGCCGGGCGGGCCGTATAAAAAGAGCGAACTACCGGCATTAACAGCCGGACCAATTTTTCGGTCAAAATCATTGGGTAAAATGAGGTGACTTAACGCCTGCTGAACCTTGGACCGCGTTAACTGTTTAATACTAGCCTGGTTTAAAACAGCTTTGGTGTACTTTTCTAAAGGCACGGGCGCCGGACCAACGTACAAAGTTCGCTCTACGGCCTCTTTGGCCCTTGCTCTACCCGAGTCAGTCAGGGTATAAACGTAGCCCCTCCGTCCCAAACTACCTACCGCTTTAGATACCTCAACCAAATGCTCTTGCTGCAACCAAGATAGCATCTCGTCCATAACGCGATAAGGCAGTTTCATGATTTCTTCGGCCCGGCTTACGCTAACCTCGCCCTCGTTGTAAGTTAACCGGAGCATGATATCCGTGACCATATTTTGCTTAAGGTCCATATCATCCAGCGAGGTTGGCGGCACAAGCAAATCCTCCATACCTTGAAAGCGCTGAACTGAAGGGATATCGAATCCCGAGAGAGCGCCGGTACCCAGCGATCCGGTCGTACTGCCCGGCGACCTGGATAACATACCGCTACCGCTTAGTTGTTTTAAACTTCCTGTTGTTGACATAACCAGAACTCCAGATACTACAGAGTTAATTATAAAACTATCTCTCTTTAATTATGACGAGAGGTCTTTCCCAGTTAAACAATACAAAATTTAAAATGCAGGCCAGTTATATCACTTAACATAGACTTGATGGAAAACAAAAGAAATGAACAATAGGTTTTTAATGTTGCCGAAAACGAGGAACATCTTTAATTATACTAAAGGCTTCTCAAATTGTCGAGCTTTTGGCTTAAGGTGAAAGTACTATACTGTGTTAAAATATTAAGGTTCATTCACAAACTTTCAAAATAATCTTGCCAATATTTTTGTTCGCTGCCATATGTGCCTGAGCTTCATTGGCTTGCTCAATGGGATAAACGGAATCGATGATGGGCTGAATGGTCCCATCCTCCAACATCGGCCAAAACTGATCCATAAATCGCTGTTTAATTTCGATCTTCTCCACCACCGAACGTGGCCGCAACACCGAGCCAATTATCCGCAAGCGACGTCCCATTAAAGCGCCCAGGTTGATTTCAGTTTTGGCCCCGCTGAGCATCGAGATAAAGACCAGCCGCCCGTACACTTTTAACAGCCCCAGATTGCGGTTTAAGTAGGCTGCCCCAACCATATCCATAATAACATCGACTCCCGTGCCGTTGGTATAAGCCCCAATGCGCTCGGCAAAATCCTCTTTTTTGTAGTTAACGGCAAGCTCGGCGCCCAGTTGCGTACATCGGGTCGTTTTTTCATCGGTTCCGGCGGTTATAAAAACGTGACAACCTGCCTGACGAGCCAGTTGAATACCCGCCGTGCCAACCCCGCTGGCCCCGCCGTGAATCAAAACCGTTTCTCCTTTTTTTAGACTCGCTTCCATAAACAGGTTTAAATAGGCGGTAAAAAACACTTCGGGGATGGCGGCGGCTTGCTCAAAACTCCAATCATCGGGGATGGGCATAAGCAGTTGGCGGGGTACATTGATCTGCTCGGCGTACCCGCCTCCCGGCAACAGGGCGCAGACCCGGTCGCCTACTTTCCAGCCGGTTACATCAGCCCCAATTTTGGCAATTTGGCCGGCCATTTCCAGGCCCAAAATATCCGACGCCCCCGGCGGGGGTGGGTAGTTACCCGCCCGCTGCATCAAGTCGGCCCGGTTAAGCGCCGAGGCATAAATATCGACCAGGACTTCATCGGCAGCATAATCAGGTGATGATACTTCTTGCCAGACCAGCGGTCTGTCTTTCTGTTCAGTTTGTACAATAATTGCTTTCATAAGCTCCTCGCAGAGATATATTTTTTTACCTCATTCCAACGCAAGGCGTTGGACAACGCCCTGCGTTGGACAACGCCCTGCGTTGGGGCGAGAGGTAAAAGTTTTGTTAGACGCTACTGATGCTCAATTTGTAAATATCTTTGCCTGCGTACTATACCCGGCCACTTGCAAGATGGCTAAAGCCAGCAGCCAGGTTGCTTCCTCCTCGGATGGCGTATTGTTCAGGGTGAGCGCCGGAGGGAATTGTCGTTTTTTTAGCGAGATGGCCAAGGGTGTAACGCGTGGATTTGTTAAATGAGCAATGACTTGCCCGCGCAGGATGACGGAATATTCTCGTTCGCGATTGTCGTGGATGTAATTAACCCCCACCTTCTGTTTGAAGCCAATCGGCGTTCCAGCCGGCCTGACCGTACTGCCAATGGCCTGTCCCGCCGCGTCCAGCAACGTTCCGTCAGGCTGAACGCTGCCCCAGGGCGCATCGTTTATTTGAATGGTTACACCCTCTTTGGGATTAATGTTGTAAAAAAAGGTCTGGGCGGTTGTGCGCGCCAGCAAGCGGCCGTTAAGATGACCGGCGGCCCGCGTATTCAGGTTAAAGGCTACCCAATGCCCTCCTTTTGGCTCGCTCAGGCTAAGGATGGTTCCCTTAACGTTCAGGCGCGTAAATTTACTCCAGGTCGCGTTCCAGTCGGTAGAAAGGTCGCTCAAGGCATCGGGAGACCAGGGACGCAAGTTCTTCATTAGCCCCTCCACTTTAGCGTGCATTTGCTGCGCTTCTCTGGCCAGTTCCGCATCGCTCTTTGGCCGGTGCATACGCCGCAGTATCCAGACCATCAGCGCAAGCATAGCCAGTCCGGCCACCGCCAAAAAACAAAAGGGAAGCAGGCAAATCAACAAGTTCAATATATCGGATAATGCTTCTGGGTTCATAGATGATGACCTCTTTGTTGTTCAACTTCCCGAAGCCCCAAAGGGTTTCTAAATCAATCTTTATTGCGACAGATGGACGCTTTTATCGCATTTTTTCTCTTGTTGCCTTTATGAGCAAAGCTGCCCCATTATCAGGCCAATTCATTGGTTTTAAGATTAAGTCAGCCTGGTAGCAATCCTGTCCTGCAACCATATTGCTAACAATCCCCCCATTGCCATCAAGATAGCCAAAATGGCCCCGTAAAACATCTGAATGGTGTTGGAAGGGGACTGGCCAATGGGGTTGAGGGGATGCTGGATGAAATCCAGACCCGGCAACAAACCCAGGGTTAACCCGGCCAATAAAACAAAAGCCAGTGATGAAAAACGTTGGTTGTCCACAAGATAAGCCACAGCCGCCACAAGTATGCTGACAGCCGCCAGATTAAAAGTAAAGCGGGTGCGCGGCTCAAGCCAGGCAATGAATACTCCCCAGGCGACATAAGTTGTAACCATACTAAACAGGGTGTGAACCAGCCAGATAACAATTGCCGTCCATATAAACGCTTTGCCCCAGGCAAACCAATTATCTTGTCCTCTAATTAACGCTACCAGATTAACAGGTAAGCTAATGGCAAAGATAATAATGGCCGTCCACACCAGGGCGCCGTGCAGGTAAATCAGCTTGATTGTCTGGCCCAATGTTCGTTCATTAGGAGAAAGCCAAAGTAGCAGAATCAAAAGCAGGAGCAGGCCGATAAATAACGGCCTCATCCAACGGCGGATTGTTTGTAATCTTGTAGTAAGCATCTGTTTCTCTTTCGTCGGCTAATTGCACAACACAATCAGCAGAGTATATCATAGTCAATGGCTGTAACAAAAATTAAAGGGTGTGACTAAACGAGTAGAAAAGCGCCGCAGGCCGGGGGGCTTGGGGGGTTCCCCCCGCCACATTTGCCCATTCGCCATTCCGGTTTATCCGGGTTAGGTTGGCAGAAAAAATATTTGCATAATCTAATGAGCGGTGTTATACATCTGAAACAGTTCGGTTTGTCCACAAAAGAAAAGGGTAACTACCTAGCTGTGCTAACTTAGATGTTGAGTATAGCGGTAATTAGTAAATGGTAATTGGTAATTTGGCCCAATCACTT
>JAJRVO010000370.1 GCA_024277275.1 Chloroflexota bacterium | reverse complement strand
TTCCCCGCGATACTTAACGTCGATGGCGTCCCAAATTACAAATTGGTCGGTGATTTCTTTGTAGGTCTTGTAATCGGCTTCACGGAAGGCGGCCAGGGTGCGGTCGGAGAAAACAACGCCCCAGCCGTAGGTTGCACCGCGCGGGTTGCGTTCATAGATAGTGATGTTTAGAGCGGGGTTTGCTTTTTTTAGCAGCAAGCCGCTGTACAGGCCGGCCGGGCCGCCGCCAATTATTACGATTTTGGATTTTGGATTTTGGGTTTTGGGTTTTTTCATTTTGTAAACAGCGCTCCCAATTAATGTAAATCGAAAATCGTAAATCTAAAATCGAATGGCTTCGGATAGTCGTTCAAGTTGGGTGCAATCTGAGATGGTGGGGAAGAGGATTAATTCATCGCACCCTGCCTCTTGGTAGCCTCTGATAAATTGAGCGATGGCTTGAGGGGTGGTTAGCAAGCCTTCGGCTATCTTTTCGGCAAAGGGGCCGGTGAAGGCGTAGTAGTCTCGCAGGTAGTTGGCCCCGGTTTGAACGGCGTCATCATCGCCCAGGGCAAAGTATCCCTGCGCCCATAGTTTGGGCCGGCCGGGTCGCCCGGCGTCAATCCAGGCGGCGCGAACCTGCTTGGCGGCCCGGGCAAAGAGCCTGGGCGGGCCGCCCCCGTGGACGTAGCCATCGGCCTGGCGGGTTGCGCGGGCAAAGGCGATATCGCTGCCGCCGCCCACCAGCAACTCCGGGCCGCCGGATCGGCCTGAGTGAGGGCCAATGGCTTCGTTTTCCCAGTGCAGGCGCAGGGCGCTCAGTTGCTCCGAAAAACGCTTGCCGCGAGAGCGAGAGCGATAGCCGGCTCCGGTTACGTCATAATCTTCTTGCCTGGCTCCAACAGCCAGGCCCAAAGTCAGCCGTCCTCCTGATAGGGCGTCGACGCTGGCGGCTGTTTTGGCTAATATAGCCGTGTTGCGCAAGGGGCTGATTACGATGGTTGTAGCCAAACGAATACGGGCCGTGACTGCCGCCGCCGCGGCCAGCGTAGTTAAGGGTTCGTAAGAGTCGTACACAACCCGGTCAAATACGCCGAGGCTGGTGAATGGCCCTTCCTCGGCCAGGCGCGCCCAATTGAGCATAAGTTCCCGGTCTACAGCCGGGGTGGTGTTGGGTAGTCCTACGCCTACGTTCATAATCTGTTTCTTTCCATCATTCAGCTATGGCATAAAGAGTGGGTCATCTCTAATTGTATCCAAGCATTCATCCAGTGATAAATCTTGATAGATTTCCCACCATTTATCTGTGTGTCTCATATACGAGAGATGATAACGTTCTTTCCCCGCATACTCTAATCGCGCAAATTTGGTCTCAAAGTGAGGGGATATTGCATAC
The DNA here is from genome assembly GCA_024277275.1 of Chloroflexota bacterium. GTDB lineage: Bacteria > Chloroflexota > Anaerolineae > 4572-78 > J111 > JAJRVO01. The sequence goes on along the minus strand of JAJRVO010000370.1, from coordinate 3,949 downwards.
GGCCCCGGATTGGCATATTTAGCGCAAAAGTAGAAATAGTTTCGATACCATTTGGTATAAATATCTACGACATAGTTCAATACCATATCATCGGGCGGCGGCTTAATATGTTGTGGTTTTAGAACAGTATCAACCAATTCGTCAGCCTTCGCTTTAACTGAAGATTTTATACTTTCCGGAACCTTTGGTTTTGACGGTGAATAAGTCCATCTTTTTTGCTTTTTCGCCATAGATCTTCTCCTTACTCTATGCTCATATACTCCACGTCTATCCTGCTAACGACCAAGCTCACCTCCTGCCATGAAGCGCAGCGGAATGGCGGTCAGGTGCAGCGCCTTGTTAGGCCATTTTCATCGCCTTTGCACGCCTTATAAATCGATTCTTTCAAAACATTATTGAGTAGAGGCTGCGGATAAGTTATATTTCTACAAATCTTTTTCATCTGTGGTGAAAGCCGACGATAGCCCCAGATACAACGCTTCAAGGTTTCTTCATATCCTTCTCTTTGAAAATACAGCGGCATATTAACTTCAAAGTAAGAAATACTGTCTGCGTCTTTCAGCAAATCCGAGCGTGGATCACCGCCAATTTCGTGATGTTTTACAAGTCGGCACGCCTCATCAACAATAGACTGTTCCACTTGACATTCATGTAAAACCTCTTTCAATATTTTTGCGCTATTCCTGGAATGAGCGGCCTTAAATTCGTTGTAATCATTGAAATCGGCTCGCTTTACTTTTCCTCTTTCATCAGCTCGATCAATATCGTGGGCTAACGCGGCAATCTGTAATGACTCATCGGCATCAGGTTTTAATTTTATTAACCACTCAAGCACATTCTCCGCATGAATAGAATCTTCTGGTATGCGGGAATTTGAAACAATTGCGCGTATTTTTTGTTTAGCACAAGCTATACTATCTCTCATTTCGGCAAATAACGATCCTACGTATGGTTTCCAGATTCATCAAAATAGCAATCACCATTAATACCAGGTAGGCTTGATTAAATATTGCCCCCAAAAAAATCAAGAACACCCTGACATCACGCCCAATCCTAATTCCTTTTTGGATACGGCTTTTCATGAGCTTGTCGTATTTGTACGCTGTGTAGCTCAACATAAAGGACCCGATGATGGCCAAAAATCCTGTTCCCAAAACCCACGCAGACAAGTTTTGACTAGAGAGATACAAAGTCAGCCCAAACAATAAAAAAGCGTCTGCATACCGATCCAGTACCGCATCGAACCATCCGCTATAATCGGATGATAAATATTTTAGACGGGCTATTTCACCGTCAGAGCCGTCAATAATAGAGGCGAATTGCGCGATAATTCCACCCAAGGCCAGAAGCCAATAGTTGCCCTGTGTGAAAAGTCCCGCTGCAATCATCGAAAGCACAAAGGAAAAGAAGGAAATTTGGTTTGGGGTGACATTAAAATTGACCAGAAATCTGGATAAACGACTAGAAATCGGGCGATTCAAGAAATATGAAACTGGACCATCGTTATTCTTGCCGCATGTTGAGTCCAAAAACGCTTTTTCTGCTTTCTTAAAGGTATTTTTATCATCAATATCGATCCAGAATTCATTTGTTTTCATTGATTTTGCGCAATTGTCTTCTGCCAAAATCTGTATTGCGGCAGACAGAGTTGTATCATTATGGATTTTACAAGCATGTTCCAATGCTTCAAATATGACCGGTGTGCAAAGGAAGATACCGGTATCAAAAGCGTTGTAATCGTTAATGGTTTTGCCAATATTGAGTATGCGCCCTTTTTTGATACGAATCTTGGTCACGTCTTCCATGTCAACCAGTGGATTGTTTTTATCCGTATCCACCGCCAAAAGAACTTCGTCTTCCTTAGGCGGCTGCTCCTGTAATGACCGAATAATGGCCGGATCGAAAAGGTGATCTGCCATCAACAACAGAAAAGATTCCTCTATGATACCCCGTGCTTTTAATACCGAAATACCGTTTCCTTTTTGCCAGTCATCATTTTGAATCGGAGTGATTGAGACTTTAAGGCGTTTGGCAAGCTGTTGTAAAAAACAGCTAACTTGCTCTCCCTCATAGCCTGTGGTCACATAAAACTCATCCGCACCGCCTTCCATGGCGGAACGGATAACACGTTCAATCAATAGCACGCCCAGTAAAGGTACAAGTGGTTTGACACCGCCTTTCGATTGAAGACGAATTCCTTGTCCGGCGGCGATGATCAAGCATTTCATCGATTACTTCTCCTGAATGAACGCTTCTGTCATCGTGTAGGCTTCATCACAATTATTCTAAGGCAACCTTAAGTATATAGTATTGGATACTTGCATCTATATCCGTAGCTATACTATTATATGCTTTTCGGCTTCTACCGAATATAGAATTTCAGCCTTGTGGCCTTTTGAGTTGGACGGCTCTGAGGGATAAACTACAGACTATTTCTGGCGACTGGCCTCGTAGTTTGCAATGAAATCAGTTGGCGAGGCGTTGGCTACTATGTCGCCAATAACATCTATTGGCAGGTCTTCAAGTTTGCGAAAGCGCAGGCACGACTTGCCAACCTTCCAATGCGAATCAATGCCTCCATATTTTTGGGAAGATGCATTTTTCTTACAAACGACTACACGCCCAGATAACGGTGCATAACCTCTTCTTGTTTGCGGAGATCGGAGGGAGTGCCTTCAAATACAATCCGGCCTTTGTTCATTACGTAGACGCGGTCGGTTACGCTCAGAGCCAGGCTGAGGTTTTGCTCGACCAGTAAAATGGAGAGGCCTTGTTCTTTTAGTTGAGCGACAATCCGCCCAATTTCGATTACAATCAAAGGGGCCAGCCCCTCCGAAGGTTCATCAAGCAGAAGCAGGCTGGGGTTGGTCATCAGGGCGCGGGCAATGGCCAGCATTTGCTGCTCGCCACCACTGAGTTGAGACCCCAAATTTTTCAGACGACCGGCCAACGGCATAAAAATGTCAAGCACTCGCTCAAAGGTCCAGCCGTCATTCCCGGCGTTTCTGGCGGCCAGGGTCATGTTCTCTTGCACGGTCAGGGTAGGGAAGATGCCTCGCCCCTGCGGAACCAATCCAACGCCCAGTTGGGCAATTCGGTGGGAGGGTAAGTGGGTGACATTACGGTCATACAAACTAATCTCGCCTTGTCGAGGCGGATTAAAACCTATAATGGATTGAATAGTGGTTGTTTTACCGGCCCCGTTTCGCCCTAGCAGAGCCACCGCCTCCCCTTCATTTACGGTCAGAGAGACGCCCTGGAGTACATGGCTATCGCCGTAGTAGGTGTGGATATTTTTGATGGTTAACATAGTTTTTTGGTAGAAAGCAGTTTAATAGAATTGTGAATAGCGAATTATGAATTGTGAATTATTTGCCCCTATTGATGGTTGTCCTGATACTGGCGTTGATAATCCTGCACAATTCATCACATTCTTTGGTGATATTTTGTAATTTAGAAGCTGACTCTATTTCGCTCCTGGCTATGATTTTGAGCCAGACTCTCGACTCGTTTAGTTCTTTAAGACAAATTTTGAGCTTGTGGACAAAATCCTTTTTGCTTTCAGCCCCCCGCGCCTCGGCATAGTGGGCCGCCGGAGCGGTGCCGCTGCGTAATAATTGCCCAGAGACATGGTTAGCAACCTGCGTTTTTGGCAAATAGTTGCTTAGTTTAACAATTCTGACCGCAAAATCAATCAGACGCTCTTCAATATCATCTCCTTTGGCCACTATCTTGTCTCCAAAAGCCTTATTCACAATTGGCAATTCACAATTCACAATTATCTGCCCGCAAAAAGCGTCTAACCTGAACTTCCTAAATAGATTTCCTGCACCATTGGGTCCGCGCGGACTTCTTCCGGCGTCCCTTGGCTAATGATTTGGCCGTAGTGCAGCACGGTGATGCGGTCGGCCAGGCTGAAAACTACGTCCATATCGTGTTCTACAATTAG
>JAJRVO010000369.1 GCA_024277275.1 Chloroflexota bacterium | reverse complement strand
GGCGGGGAAATCAGCACAATCGCGCCCCCCAACGCCGACACCGGCGACATATTTTATCAGATCGACCTGCAACCGGCGGCAGTCGAGCGCGTGGCCGGGTTTATCAACACCAGGGCCAACGCTTATGCCTGCCTGGTTGTTGATAAGCAGGTCATCAACTGCTCAAAAATGTATCACCTGTTTGGCAACACGCTTGATATTTTACCTAACCTGGGCGGCGGAACCGGCATCAGCCTGGCCGACATGTCGATCTTTTTGAAAAGCGGCCCATTACCGGCATCGCTTGAGGTATCTCAGTGATTGGTAATTGATAATTGATAATTGATAATTGATAATTGACTAACGTAGCCTCTCGCAATCTATAGTTCGGCCTAACACAACCAAAATGTCGTCTGCTTGAATAACTTCATCAGCCCCCGGCGAAACGACCACTTCATCAGAATTTCGTTTAATAGCCACCACGGCCAGGCCATAACGCTGGCGAATTTCGGCCTGTTTTAGGGATTGGCCGACGAGGTAATCGGGGGTGACAATTTCTACCCCCCCCGTATCCTGGCTAAGTTCCAAAAAATCGACAAAATCAATAGCGGCCAAGCGCCGGGCCAGACGCACTCCGGCCTCATGTTCCGGCAAGATAACCTCATCGGCCCCAACTCTCTGCAAGATTTCTTGCTGGGTTACGGTGCGGGCTTTAGTAATAACGCGCCGTACACCCAATTTTTGTAAGGCAACGGTGGCCAGCAGGTTCGACTCAAAATCAGTGCCAATGCAGATAATTCCGGTATCAAAGGACTCGGCCCCTACCTCGCGTAGGGCCTCAATATCTGTGGCATCCAGTTGAATAACGTGAGGCAGCAGTTGCGAAACTTGCTGCACCCGCTTCATATCGGAGTCGATAGCCAACACATCATGCTCATAAGCGGTTAAACTCATAGCCAGACTGGTCCCAAATCGCCCCAGGCCAATAATTATAAATTCATTATGATGATGCGGGTCGTTAAAATGTTGACCAATTTGCGTTTGGTCTTTGGGTCTAACCAATTCCTTTAGATTATCCCACCAATGTTTGGCCCAAGATGAGTTTGGTGTGTCATAATAAGCTACTCCCTGTTAACAAGACGGTTCACCATTTGGTTGAGACGCCCCTGCCCGACGAATGACGATAGACGAACGAAAACCCCAGTATAGTCACGTTTTCTGCATCGTCCGTCGGCGGTCATTCGTCAAGCGTGTAAAGTTAATTCCCGCGTTATATAAACCATCCCCGTTAACCAATAATTATTTTTTCTTCCGGATACCGGATTAAGGTTTGCCGGCGTCGTTGAGCCAGGGCTACCACCAGCGTCAGCGGTCCCAGCCGGCCCCAAAACATTGTAAAAGCCAACAAAAGCCTGCCGATTTCCCCAAAGCTATCTGTAATGCTCAATGAATAGCCGGTGTTTGAAAAGGCGCTGACCACCTCAAAGGCAATAGGAAAGAGATCGCCTTCTCCCAGCAGTGCCAGAGATAATGTAACTACAATAACCAGCGCAGTTGATACCGTAAGCACGGCCACCGCCTTGATAACCGTTTCCGTAGGCAGCGTCCGTTCAAAAGTGCGGACATCGCGGTAGCCGCGCACGGTAGAAATTAATGTAATCAACACCACCGCTACCGTGCTAAGCCCAACTCCCCCGCCCATAGAGGCCGGCGCGCCCCCAATAAACATCCATACCAAAATAACCAATTGACTGGCCGGCCCCAACTCGGCCATAGGAATCAAGGTAATCCCGGCGGTTCGGCTTGAAACAATGGTAAAGAATGCCACCAGCCACCCCTCTCCGGTGGATAGGCGGGATAGGGCGTGTCCCTCTACAAAGGTTTCATCCAGCATAAGTAACAGTGTGCCGATGACAATCAGCAACAGGGTAAAGGGTAAAACCAACCGGGTATGGAGCGACAAATACCGCTCGCGAGGCCAGGCAATCATATCATAAATAACGGTAATGCCCAACGTGCCAATGGTAATGAGCAAACTCATAACGATAATGATGAGGGGATTGCTTCTGGTCATCAGCAAAACGGGGTCGTCAAGACCTTGAAACAGATCAAACCCCGCGTTGCAAAAAGCAGAAATTGAGTGAAAAATTGCGTAGTAAGCTGCTTGCTGCCACTCCATAACCTGAACCCATTGACTAAAGAGAAATATGCTGCCAATCAACTCAATCACAACCGTAATCACCAAAACCACCAAGGTTAATCTCACCACGCCCTCGCCGGCTTCAACCCCCAAACTTTGACGCAGCAGGCTACGCTCATAAATGGTTACTCGCCGCCCAATAAGTCTAAACAACACTACCGATAAGGTTATAAAGCCGACGCCGCCCACCTGAATTAAGGCCAAAATAACAATCTCGCCAAAGGTTGAAAAAGTGGCTTCCGTACCAACCACAACCAGACCGGTAACGGTGGTTGCAGAAACCGCAGTAAAAAGAGCTTCGCGCCAATTTAGAGCGCCGGGGGTTTCGGTGGCAATGGGCAAAGAGAGCAAAATTGTGCCAATGGTAATGATAAGGGCAAAACCCACTATCAATATTTTTGACCCTCGTGCAGGAGAGTTTTTTTTGGGATGCTCCAAATGGTGCTGGCGAACTTGTCGATAACTAATCACTTATAGTTTCTCAAAATCATAGAAAGATGATTATGCCTCTTGCAAAAATGAGGCGGTTGGGGTAAGAGGCAACCGATGGCGGGCAGCGGGTTGCCGTAACAGCGGCCAGAGTAACGTAGTCAGCATCGCTGCAAGCAATAATAACAAGAGTAGCGTAGTCAACAGGCCGGGCTTGTTAGTTTCTGGAGCCTCGGTGAAGGCTTCAGAGGATTCATCAATAAATTGTGTCATATGGATATTGAATCCGTTTATTTGGATCGACATTTTGATTGCTTTAAGAAGAACTATCTTGCCTGGTTCAGTATATCATAGCTATTCTGTGCTGACAATCAACATTTGCAGCTTTCATTATTTGAGCCTATCGAACAACATTGTGGGCATGGAGCGCTTGCAGTATAATCCGTCTGTTAACACCCTAACCCAAACGGGCGATACTAAAAAAAATAAACACAAAGAACGCAGAGAAACCTCAAAGAACTCAAAGAATCTCTGTGAGCTTTGTGAAACACTTTGTGTGCTTTGTGTTAAAATTTCTTACCGAACGTGCAAGAATTTGGTTGACAAATACTACTTTTTTGAAAGGATACCCCAATGAAAAATGTGCCACAACTAACCCCTGCTAAAGCTGCCAAACTGGTGCCCGATGGCGCTATAATTATGGCAGGCGGCTTTGGCATGACCGGCAACCCGGTCAATCTTTTGCACGCCCTGGCCGAGTGCGACGTAAAAAATCTAACCATCATTTCAAACAACGTTGGCGAGCCGGGTTTGGGCGGAGGCCGGCTGCTGCGTAATGGACAGATTGCCAAAGCCATCGGCTCCTTTTTTACCTCAAACCCAGAGGTGGTGCAGGCCGTCCATGATAAAAAAATTGTGGTAGAACTCATCCCGCAAGGAACAATGGTCGAGGCCATTCGCGCCGGCGGAGCCGGGATTGGCGGATTTTATACCCCCACCAGCGCCGGTACTGTCCTGGCCCAAAACCGGGAGACCAGGCTCATTAACGGTGTGGAGCAAGTTTTTATTCCGGCCCTACGCGCCGATGTGGCCTTGATTAGGGCCTATCGGGCTGATACAGCCGGAAATTTAGTTTACCGGATGACCGAGCGCAACTTTAATCCGCCTATGGCTACCGCCGCCAATCTTGTTATTGCTGAAGTGGAAGAGATTGTGCCGGCCGGCACGCTGTCGCCTAATGAGGTAGTCACGCCGGGGATGTACGTTGATTATTTGGTGCAAGCTCACATAAAAATGGAGGATTTAGGCATTTCGGCCTCGGTGGGTGGGGAGGGCAGCAACGTCAGCCAGCCTCGTTTAAATATGGCTAAACGGGCTTTTGCCGAACTAAAGCGAGGGGATGTGGTCAATCTGGGTGTGGGTATCCCTACCCTGGTAGCCGATTTTATCTCGCCGGAGGATGGCATTATCCTGCACACAGAAAATGGCTTACTGGGAGTCGGTCCGGCGCCGGAAAGCGGCGGAGCGCTGGAGTATCCGGTTAATGCCAGCAAACAGCCGGTAACCGCCTTGCCCGGCGCGTCTTATTTTGACAGCGCCGCCTCATTTGCCATGATACGCGGGGGGCATGTTGACGTAGCCATTATGGGCGGTCTTCAGGTTGATGAACAGGCCAACTTAGCTAACTGGGCCGTACCCGGCAAACCGCTTTTGGGTGTCGGCGGGGCAATGGACCTGGCTTCCGGGGCCAAAAAACTCATTATCACGATGACCCACACCAGCCGCCAGAGAGACCCTAAAATTGTACCTGAAGCAACGCTGCCTTTAACAGCCCTTGCCGCCGTAAACATCATCATCACCGACCTGGCCGTATTTAAATTTGTCGATGGTCAACTGACCTTAACAGAGTTGATGCCGGCGCAACGCTGGAACAGGTTCGTTCTCTGACCAGCGCCAAGTTTGTTGAGGCTTTGGGCTAAAATCACCTGCTCCCAAGTTGCAAAGTAGCAGGGTCACAGAGTAGCAAGGTGGCAAGGTTGCAAGGTAGCAAAGTAGCAAAGTAGCAAGGTAGCAAAGTAGCAAGATAGCAAAGTAGCAAGGTAGCAAAGTAGCAAGATAGCAAAGTAGCAGGGTGACACCCCATCATTTTTTTGCAACCCTGCAACCCTGTAACCCTAACCCTGCAACCCTGCAACCTTGCCGCCCTGTTTTAGTGGGTTAGGCAGGTAGAAAGTTGGAAAAATTTAGTCAAATCTAAAGATATGTCCGTTAGTGAATCTAACCTTAAAAAACTTAGTGTACTATTGACAAAAAGTGTTTTTCGTTGTACACTTAGTGTGTAATTAACACTAAACATATAGCCTCTTTTTTTTATCACAAGATAGTGTAATTTTTACACTTAGATAAGGAGATTTAAAATGACATTCTTTCTACTTTCCACAATCACGCTTTTAATTTTAGCCGCCGTTGGGGCAGCGACATTTCGATACGCGCAAACTATGATTGTAGCTGAAAACAGCGCCGCCATTACGGTGGATAGAGATGGTTTTGTCAAGCGCGTACTGCCTGCGGGTCGACACGTGCTGCACCCTTTTGAACGGGTAGATTTTGCCATAGAAACCAAAACAAAGCTGGCTAAGGGTCGAGCAACAGACATTGCGACCAGCGACGGCATTCTGGTAAAAATCGACTGGTCCGGCACATATGCTCTGCGTCCCAATCTCATCCCCGCAGAGAACAAAAGCGAAAAACTGCGCAGCCTGCCCATCGCTGATAGGGCTATGTCTCGCAATGCCGACATCTACCTGCGCAAGCTGATTGGCAACCATCCCGTGCGCGATCTCTTTAGCTCAACCATCCGTGAGCGTTTAGAACGGCAACTGAGCCAATTGATGATTGACCGCTTGAAGCCGCTGGGCATTGCTCTAAACGGTGTAAACCTGCAAACCATCGAGCTGCCGGAAGAAGTAGCCGAAGCCCTGAACAAGGCCAAAGCTATCGAGACCCTCGACGGGGCCATTCGCCAGGTTGACCCCACCACCCGCGAGGTTGTTCGCAGCGCCTACCAGCTTGATGAAATCTTGCACTGGGACGCCTACTTGCCCGTTCCTTCTCGGCACACAATGAAGCGTTTAGGCGTAGCCGCCCACAACTAAAGAATGGCGCTTAGCAACCGTCTAAAAATAACTTCCCGTTTTAGGAGTGAAAAAGTGTACTTTTTCACTCCTTTTGGAGCCAGTAATTTGGATATGCTGAACACTTCGATAAATCTGTGTAGGTTGGGTTGAATGAGTCAAACTTGTGACATCGTGAGTAAATTTGTTGGGTTTCGCCTGAAATTCAGGACATTTAATGGCGAATAAAAACAAATCTTGCCTTTTTGTATTGCGCTTATTGGTGTCAACGGCAAATGTAATGTATATTCTGCCCGTATGAATCTGGTTACTCTGCAAGATATATCCAAACAATACAGCGAACGCCAACTTTTGGACCGGGTCAACCTGCAAATTAACCAGGGAGACCGAATTGGTTTAATTGGCGTCAACGGCAGCGGAAAAACCACTTTATTGCGCATCGCTGCTGGGTTGGAATCGCCAGACGCAGGCCGGGTGACAGTTTGGGGCGGCGTGCGCATCCAATACTTGCCGCAAGACCCCGTGCTGGATGAGTCGCTGACGGTGCTAGAGCAGCTTTTTGATAGCGACTCGCCGCAGATTCGGCTGCTGCGCGATTACGAGTGGGCTACGCAACAGTTGCAGCAAAATCCAACCAGCACCAAATGGCAAGAGCAGCTAACCACCCTCAGCGATGAGATGGAACGAACCGGGAGTTGGGCGGCTGAAACCAACGCCAAAGCCATTTTGACTCGGCTGGGCATTACCGATTTTGCTGACTCCGTTGCCACGTTGAGCGGCGGGCAGCGCAAACGGGTGGCCCTGGCCCGCGCCCTGATTGACCGAGCCGATTTGCTCATCCTGGACGAGCCGACCAACCACATTGACGCCGAGACCATTGCCTGGCTGGAAAGTTATCTGGCTACGGAGTCGGGGGCGTTGGTAATGGTCACTCACGACCGTTATTTTCTAAAGTATCTATCTCAAATTGTGGTACTTCTATCAGCCCATCAATTACTATCTGACCATCGGCATAGACAGTTATCTTGTCACAAACTGGCACGGTACCCTAATATGTGGTATTGGCTAGAGATATTTGTGGCTCAGATAACCCCACTGCCGAGAAGAAGTCAGTAGCGCCGAAGTCATCCAGATTGATTTGGGCCCGCTGCATAGCATTGGTACCTTTGTTCAAGCCACGGGTTTTAACATCAAAGTTCTCCATCAAGGCCACGCCACAAAAAAAGGGTTCGCAAGTGGTGGATTTAGGAAAGAATTTGGCAATGCGACTAAAGGGTTTAAGAATGCTATTTTTGCTTTCCAATGAGTTGGTGGTGGTTGGTGTACCTTGCTCGACCGACAGTTGAAGCAGTAAGTTGATGGTATCACCGTGTTTGTTGACAAAGCGTTGCAAACGACTGCTGAGGGTTTGTATACTGACCGTTTGGATGATAACGGTTGGGTCTTGTAGTTGGGAGATGATGGCCTCCAGCATCAAAACACAGACCCCCTCATAACCCGGAGAAAATGCTTTGAAGACCAACTTTAACAGGGGTTGTAATCGTTTGTGCAAGAGGTGACGTTTGAGTTTAAGTTGCTTTTTGCGTTCTGGTAGAGGTAATCCCTTGGGAACATCTAGGGTGACATCGCGGATAGCTTGCTCAAACAAGCGCACAATCTGCCGGATGAGGTGAACTTTATCCCGTAGATGGGTCAAGTTTAAGCCAGCTTCTTGCATATATTTGTGATAGAACACATCCAAGTCAGTTAAGAAGTAAGTTGGCTGAAAATATTCGCCAACAACATCACCCAGTTGAGCCAGAATATCCTTAGCCTTTTGCGTGACACAACGGACGCTGCGGATCAAACCATGTTCACAGATAGCCACACCCAGACTATAGCTCCTTTCTTTCATTTTAGGAAAGGTTTCATTGAACAACAGAAATTGGGCGACCGCCTGTCGGCATTGCTTCAATTTGGCCAGCGCTCCTTGCGCTCGCTTCCCTGTCCGCTGGGTCAACCGTTCGATATGTCCCACCGACACCTTTCTGGCATACACAAACTTGACCAGGATTTGGGTCAGCCGCACCGACAACCTCAACTTGAAGCGGCTCAAGACGATCAACCGATTGACTTGTTGCCACCAGGCCTGGCGTGCCTTGGCCTGACGGGCTCGTTCGGGCGTGACCACTTCATGACCACACCCTTTGCAGCGCCAGCGTTGGAGCAACTCTTTCTGCACCCCCAGCCAACCCATCGTCAACATCAACACCCAATTCAACACCCAATATGTGCCATTCTTCCTGACCTTTCCTCCACATTCTGGACAGGGGTCAGGCTTTTGGGCTTGCTCAACCTCCTTTTCTGTGCCATCTGCTACTTGTTGGGACTGGGCTTTTGGCCCTGGCGGTTGATTAGCCAGTACTTCCGGCAAAGCCTGCTCCAACTTATTCAAATCATAACGCAAAGTACTTTCTGGTATTTCGGCCTGACGCGCTGCCTCGGCAACATTAATTTGCTTGAGGGCTATTCTGGCCGATTCGACTTTTTCGTCCACCGGACGTATCCTATTAGCTATGGGGCTGCCTCCTGGTGAAATTGGTCTTTGGTGAAGTCACAATTTCTACCACAGGTAGCCCTTTTTTCAAAATTCAATCCACAAATATCTTGTCTATATCACATTCCAAGGAACCGTGCCCAAATTCTGCATTGATAGCTTTCTGTCTCTTGAGTCTGATTGGTCGAGAAAATTAACATTATTAAAAAGTCAGGAGGTCCCAAAACAGGATACAACCCATTGACGTTTAGGCTCGGCAGCTTTGCGTCGTGAAGCAATGGCAGGCTGTGGGTCAGGTTTAGGGTCAAGTCCAAAAGGAGGCAAAACCGGCCAATTCTTGCGAAATTGTTGACGCAGCCAGTGCCAGCCTATTTTCAAATAACTCATGCCCCGATCCCAGTGAGTGTCTACCCAACGACGAGCTTTACGTTTGACCACTTCAACCCCAGGGCTGTTCAGTTCTAAAGAATTCCGACATAATTAAGGACGTTATCAAGGTTCATACAGTAGAGTTTATTCACAATAAGGGTCAAACATGGTATAAAACTCCGACGAGATTAAAAACGGAGAAGGCAGCCTATGTTGACCGAAAAGCATTTACGTGAGAATCCCCAGGTGATAAAAGCCTTTACGGGTCTACCGGCCGAAGTTTTTTGGCAATTAGTAGCAGATATAGAAGCCCAACTACCAGCATATGAATTAAAGCGGCTCGACCGAGAAGAGCGTCAACGGGCTGTGGGTGGGGGACGGGAGTTTGATTTGCCCTTAGTCATCCGGGTCGTCTTGGTTTTGACCTATCTGCGGTTGCATATCCCCCAACAGGCCGTAGCTTGTATGTATCAAGATGCGACCCAATCCGATGTTTCGCGCGAGTTGCGGCGGTTGCTGCCCCTGATGAAACAAGTCTTGCCCTGTCCGGAGGTTTGGAAAATGGTCGAAGAAGGAGAAGAGTTGAGCGAAGCAGAGTTATTGGAATTAGAGCAATTGGCTGACGGTCTGGTGCTGATTGATGCGACCGAGCAACAGGTCTATCGCCCCGGGAAAAGTAATGAAGAACGGCTGAAATTCTTTTCAGGTAAGCGGAAGCAATTCACCCGCAAGACCCAACTTGCCGCCGATGGACAACATCATATTGAGGCCATCAGTGTCAGCGTCCCCGGGGCCACAAGCGACATCAAACTGAGTGATGAGGTGGGCACGGTGGAGCGATTGCCAGATGATTGTGAAGCGCAGGCCGATAAGGGCTATCAAGGCTTAGACAAGCGAGTTAGTTTGGTCACGGTCCAGGATGCCCAGACCGGGGAACAAAAACAAGTGCCTCGTCTGATAGTCAAGACCCCGGTCAAGAAACCCAAGGGAGGAGAATTGAATGAGGAGCAGAAAGCCTATAATCGGACCATCGGTCAGGTTCGGGTTCGGGTTGAACACTGCATCGGTTGGGTTAAGAATTGGGCCATCATTGCCACTCGTTTTCGCTGTGCTCACTCTATTTACACCGAGGTGATGCAAGTGGTCTGTGGCTTGGTTAATCTACAGACCCAGCGTTGGCAAGCGGCCAAAAGCCACGCTGTAAGTTAACTTTTGTGTCTCAGGACAGCGGATAAATTGAAAACCTGCTTCCCAAGGATAGCGGGGTAACCGGGTTTGTCCTGATTTGACCAAAACAAGCCTGTTTGGTTTACTCAATGACCACATTTATTTAGCCAACCTCAGTGGTATCTATTAATAAGTTTTGCAGATACGTCTGTTAACATAAAATTAGATATATACTGCCAACGGCCATAAAGTAACATTTTTATGGGACACAGATGAACACAGATTTCACAGATTTTTGTTTAATTTTTTACCATAATCTGTGTTTATCTGCGAAAATCTGTGTCCTATTCTCTGGCTTTCAGAAT
>JAJRVO010000368.1 GCA_024277275.1 Chloroflexota bacterium | reverse complement strand
TCTTGCAGCTTGGGCGAGGTTTTCATTCGCTCTTTGTCCGTTAAGTCGGGGTCGTGCAAGGCCAGGGCGTTGCAGATGAGGCGCATCTTGACCAGGGCGCCCAACAAAATTTTATGCTCTTTGGGCGATAAAGGTCGCCGCCGGGCTGTGGAGATGAGTTTAGCCACGGTACTGCGAAATTCATCGTAGGCTTTCCACTGGGGGTCGGTCATCGGTACAAAGAAGTTGTTGTCAATCCGGTCAGGCAGGTCCTCTAACACTTCGTCGCGCACGCGCCGCATAACGTAAGGCGAGATTTGGCCCCGTAACTGGTCCAGATTTTTGTAGCCCAACACCTTGTACGAGCCGGTTTGACGCCGCTCTACCTGGAAAAAACGCTGATTAAAACGCCACAGCGGGCCAAGGATGTTAGGGTCGATGAATTGGAAGATGCTGTACAATTCATCCAGTCGATTTTCAAGAGGAGTGCCGGTTAACACAAAGGCGTAGGGGCTACGCAGTCGCTTGACGGCGTCGGCGGTTTTTGTGCGCCAGTTTTTAATGCGCTGAGCTTCATCAAGGATGATGAGGTCAGACTGCAAGCGACGCAGGTCATCCTCGTCACGCAGCACCAACTCGTAGTTGATGATGTTGAAAAAGCCCGGGTTCTGGTACAGATTGCGGCGGGAGGTGAGGTTCCCCTCAATGACGGTAGCCGGAAAGGAGGTGAAACGCTGAATCTCTCGCGCCCACTGGTGCTTGAGCGAGGCCGGGCAGACGACCAACACCCGTTGAATATTACGCACCTGGTACAGCAGGCTGCTGGCGGCGATGGCCTGCACCGTTTTTCCCAGACCCATATCGTCTGCCAGCATAGTCCGGCGGCCAAAGGCCAAGTGCATAGCGCCTTGTTCTTGGTATGGATAGAGCGGGGTAGAGAGGAGATTGAGAGAGCGATGACCACGCTCAATTTGTTCCAGAAACCATTCTTTTTGACGGTTAATAGCCTCAATATCTTGCTGTTGTTCCAGATATCGCTCTACTTCAGGCGTTATTTGAATAGAGGCGCGTTGTCGAGCGGGCAGGGCGTCAATATCTTGCAGCAAGGCGGGTAAGGTTTGGGTGAATGAGCCCGTCAAGATGCCGTCGGCGTCAAAATAGCGAGTCAATATATCGTACAATGCTGACCGGCGATCTGGCAAAGGAAGGGTAACACGCACAGTTGTTTCCTCGGCGTGGTGAAGGAAAATCTGTGATACCGGCGGTTTTTCTGCCGCCGTCTTCTCCCACGTTTCGCCCAGGTTTTCTTTGAGATGAAGCAATACCCCTTCTATATGCTTACAGGTGCCGAGGAGGTTAGTTTTATAATCGGCACAACTGCAACTATTAAGCAAATCAGTCAGGGAACGAATCTGGACCCGATATGTTTGTTTGGAATGTGAGGTGACATCAAAAATGCTATAAGCAACGTGCTGCCCCCGGTTCTCAATGGCGGCAATATCTTCTGTAGCGCGTTTGCGCCGACGTTGAATTTGATCTTGTATACTGGCCATAGCAGTTAATCCCTTCATAGATGACAGCTTATTAAGATAATAAATTATTTTAGCATAGATATCCTTTTGAGGCTAAAAATTAGCGTTACTTGAAGTTGATCACAAGTTAAACCAGTACTTACGCAGTTTAGAGCAGAATTAGCTGAATGAGAGAATTTGATTCTACTATTCTGCCAATTCTGCTCTGAATGAGGCGCAAAACCGCATACTGAACGGCAACTGCGTAAGTACTGTTAAACCAAGCTGTGGTATAATATAGAAGATCGCCATTTACTACACTGTAGGATTTAAACAAGCGGCCATGCCTTACCACCCCGCGAGTAGATAGCCCGCTGTTGCGCTGCGCCTGGTATCCCGATGGTGAAATGTGATAGCCGGGGCGCGCGGCGTATATTTGCTGCGGATCATCTGGTAAATTTCACCGTAAAAGGAGTAGTTGGATGAAAATAGCCGTTGCCAGCGATGAAAAAACGCACCTGACCGACTTTGTAGTTGAGTATCTGAAACATCACGGCCACGAAATTTCGCTGTACGGCCCGCTGGCTGATGACGATCTACCCTGGACGCTGGCTTCTGAGCAATTGGCCGATGCCGTAGCCAATGGTGAAGCCGATGAGGGGGTACTGTTCTGCTACACCGGTACCGGCGCATCGATGGCGGCCAACAAAGTGCCGGGTGTTCGAGCCGCCTTATGCAGCGATGCCCAGACTGCCAAAGGCGCTCGCTGGTGGAACGACGCCAATGTACTGGTTATGAGCCTGCGAGCCACCTCAACCGAAGTGGCCCAGGAAATTCTTGACGCCTGGTACTCTGAAACGGTTAAAGAAGACGAAAAAGCAACCATCGCCCATCTGCAAGAGATTGAGGCTCGTCACGCAAAGAAGTAAATAGCCTTGTTTACTCATTCCCCCCAAAATCAGCGCCGTACCTGGCGTTACTGGTTCCGCTTGACGCTTTTTTTTATAGTTGCCTTGGTCCTGGCGCTACCGGGTTTACCGATTGCGCTCGGCTCTCTCTTTACGCTGGGGCTGCTCTACGGCCCTTGCGTTGAGGGCTATTCAACCCCTGCCGACTACAGGTACGAGGCAGAATCGGTAACCATCCAGGCCCGGGCAGGCGGCAGCTTTCGGGGTTACTTTATACCCGGCTACAACGGGGCGACCATTATTATGCCGCCTCCGCTATTTACCGGGCGCAGCGTCCGTTTGCCGGAAATGGACGTTTTGGCCCGGCACGGATACGCCGTTTTGATGTTTGAGTCTCGACGCTGCGCGGGGATGGGACCTTTGAGCCTGGGCTACAAAGAAGTGGA
>JAJRVO010000367.1 GCA_024277275.1 Chloroflexota bacterium | reverse complement strand
TAGTACAACTGTGGCCACAACTTTCTTGGGGCCTTACCTGGCCGCCCTGGCAACGGCCCGTGGCGGCGCGGTTAACTTTTTGGGCTTGCAGATTGAAGGAGCAGCCTTTTTCCCTTTTTGCGTTTCGGTATCGGTAATTTTGCAGGTTTTGTTTCTGCCAATACTGGGTACTATTGCCGATTATTCCCATCTAAAAAAGCAGATGATGCTTGCCTTTGCTTACGCGGGAGCAACAGCCACTATTCTGCTCTTTACAGTTCAGGGCAACTTGATTGTGCTGGGCGGGATCCTGTTTATTATAGCTAATTTGGCTTTTGGGGCCGCTATTGTCTTTTACAACGCCTTTTTGCCTGATATTGCCAGCCCTGATAACCGGGACACGGTTAGTTCTCAGGGGTTTGCGTTTGGATACATTGGCGGAGGGCTGTTGTTGGCGCTAAATCTGCTGCTAATCAATCAGATGGAAGATAGCGGCCTGGCGGTACGACTTAGCATGGCCGGCGCCGGAGTTTGGTGGCTGGCGTTTACCTACATTTTTCCCCAGCAAAGATTACAACAGCGAGCGCCGGCCCAAACGTTGCCCGCCGGCGTATCTTATCTGTCTCATAGCCTTAAACAGTTATCTAAAACGCTACGAGAGATAAAAAGCAAATACCCTCATACCCTGCGTTATCTAATTGCTTACCTGATTTATAATGATGGTATCCAAACCGTTATTGTTGTTTCAACCCTCTTTGCATCCGGCGAGTTGGGCATCCCCATTGAAACGCTGGTAAAAGTCATCTTGATGATTCAATTTGTAGCTTCTGTGGGCGCTTATCTCTTTAATCTTTTGGCCGGCCAAATAGGAGCAAAAAAATCTATCATAATAAGCCTGCTGATATGGAGCGGGTTGGTTATTTATGCCTATGCTTTTCTTTACACTGTAGGGCAGTTTTGGGCGCTGGGGGCGCTTGTGGCCCTGGTTTTAGGCGGCTCTCAGGCGCTTAGCCGCTCTCTTTTCTCGCAGATGATTCCCCAAAACCGCGAGTCGGAATACTTTAGCTTTTATGAAATCAGCGAGCGAGGCACCTCTTGGATCGGCCCGGCAGTATTCGGGCTGGCCGTACAAATTACCGGCGCTCAGCGTATTGCCATCCTCTCATTAATTGTCTTTTTTGCTATCGGGTTGTTTCTGCTCTACTTAACCGATGTAAAAAAAGCCATCCTCGAATCCGGGAACGAAGTTCCTGCGCTAATATAAAAATCCATAACCGATGTTGATTCTCTTTAGTAGGTATGATACAATAAAAATGCTTAATGTTATGGAAAGTTGTATTTAGGAGCAGCGCTCATGAACGCTTGTTACCGTAAAGTGCCCATTTTTCCCCTTATTTTTGCCTTTGCCGTGTTGCTGGCTTTTGTCGATACCGGCCCTGCCTATGCCGGTGACCCGGAAGATACTATAGGGCCAATGAATATTGAAAAGATGGAATGTGTTGAAAGACGACAAGAGGGCGACTCTTCTAAAGAACCGGCAGAGGTTGTTGATATTGAAACAGAGCGACAAGAAATTATAAAGGACAGTACAGGCGACATAGTACAAGACATTAAAGATTTAGAGAAGGCTTGCCTAAAAAATGGGGACGATGCTTTTTTGCGAGCGATGGCCAACACAAAAATAGAAGGGTACGTTTACGAATTTCACCCTGAAGACCCTGCCAACCCGGCAGAATCCGAGTGGTTTGCCGTACCCTCCAGAGATGTGCCGGTAATTGCCGAAGGCGTTACCTTTGAGATATTCTGGGGATCTGAGCCAGATGGGTATTTTTACTTTTACAAAACCCGCTTTGGCGAAGGCCCGATTATGCTAAACCTGCGCTTGCCCGAAGACGCCCATCAAATCAACCCGGATATTCTAATTGAGTCAACCGGCTTGGACGAAACGTGGACCGTTTTTTTGGGTTTTTACCGTGGCGACATCCCCCCCCCCAACATCGACCAACTAAAGACTCCCGGCGGCAACCTTTTGCCCTTTGGCAACACCACCTTTGAAAGCATCGTTGGCCTTGATGGCGAGTCGGCTTTGCCGGGGGTGGGCGGCGTTTTGCCCTACAAAGAACCCGCTTCTGTAACGGTTTTGGCGGCGGTAGTACTGGTTATTTTGACCGTGACAGGTTTTTTCACACTCCGTAAAAGGCGATTATAGTATTTTAGAATTCAAACGCATAGCCCGATATCAAAAAAACCGATGCCGTTGTAGGCGTCGGTTTTTTCTTTTTTACGCTGATTTGCAGCGCTTCGCAACAATTTGCCTGTTATGTCATTTCGAGGCTGCAAGCCGAGAAATCCCTACGGCGGAACAATTAACAGCCTGTTTGTTGGACAAAACGTTGCCTGGATAAACTTCACCGCCATATCCTGGGTTTTCCGGCAATCTGGCTGGTTAATGTACCGTTCCAGAGATTTCTCCCTTCGGTCGAAATGACATGCCTGAATAGTCACAGTTCCTCCAAATCAACAGGCTCCAAGTCTGGGTTATCGGTTGCGTGGCGACCTGTCTTGGCCAGGTTGACCCAATCGCCATTTACCTTTACCTTAACTACATCTGCCGTAAAGTCGGTGTTTGTACCCAAGATGTCATCATTGCTCATTAAGCTGGAGCCAACGCCGTAAATATCCACCGGCACGCCCAACTCTTCAAACCAGTTAATTTTTGTTGGACTAAAGCCGCCACTAACCACAAGTTGCACGCTGCGGCAATACTCCGCCGCTCGCCCGTGCCAGTCGGGAGCCAGGTCCCAACTTTCCCAGGCGTTATCAATAGCCTGCCGCACCGTCCAGCACAAACGGGGATTAACCCCGTTGTCCAACTTTTTATCCCCTAAAGGAGGTACGCATACATCGCGTACGCTGCTAGAGGTATCTAAACGCACCCCAAACAATTTGTATTTTAGGGCATCATCTTCTCGACCCACATCACAAAAGGCTTGGTAGCGGTCAAACATAGCCTTTAATACAGCCAGGCTGGTTCCTGCCGAGTTGTTATTAAAATCTACCAGGGCCACACGGGGTTGGTTTACGGGTCTGACGGCTGCAAAGGCCAGCATCGCTTCCACCGTGTCGCCCAAAAAACTGGCAATGGCCGCGTGCGCTACAGTACCGCCGCCTAACCCGCCCCACCAATCGCCCTGGGCGTCGGTGGAAACAAAAGAGCCAACCTGTTGGTGATAGTCTTGATTAAAACGGCGCACGGCAATGTCATAGGCGTAGCCATCAGCAGCCTGCGCCTCGTGGGCGTCAAAACGGGCAGGGAAAAAAAGAACCGGCTTGCCCCGGGCCGCTTCAAGGGTGTTATACACATTGGTAGCGGTCCGGCTTCCCCTGGCCAGCGCTCCCAATATTGGCGTTTCTAATACGGCAAAATCTCTATAGCGACCTTTAACCCTAAGCACAGGCCGCACCTGACGCGGATTGCCATTGTAATGAACCATTACGCCGTCTTCAACGGCCTCAACCCGCAAATGGGGCCAGGTTTCTACAAACTCATCCTCTTTGGTGATGTAACCGGTGCAGTGACGCAATATACTCAGGGCCTTGTCGACTCCGGCAATCAGCGCCCGAGGTTTACGACGGGTAAAGAATTGCATCTCTACCTCAATATCACCGATAGGCAGGCAGGCCGGGTCAATACCCAATTCATTTAAAATTGGAGATTGTCCGGCAAAGCGATACTGCTGCTCTGCCAGTACTTGGAGGGTCTGGGCAATATTGACAAAGTATTTATCAGAATACCAGCCTTGCCGCATCCGCTCAATATCCAGCTTAAAGGTGCTGTTGGTTAAACGTTTGTTATTAAAAATAGACATGGTTATCCAATGAGTCCTTTAAATAGTTTCAACAAAATAATGTAACTACCTAGCTGTGCCAACTTAGATGTTGAGTATAGCGGTAATTAGTAAATGGTAATTGGTAATTTGGCCCAATCACTTAAGTGAAACGGCTTACTAATAACCAATTACCCGTACTAAAGCGCCGTATTTGGCTCAAGGTAGGTAGTTACAAAATAATTACTCCAAACTGCGTGATGCGTGATGCGTAAAAAGCAGTCTCGTCACGCATCACGTATCACGTATCACCAAGATTCTTTACCTTATCAGATTGGATTTGTCAACTATTTCCAGGTCCATCTGAACCATATCTATTATATTGTCTCGCCGCTGGCGATAAAATCAGTTTGGAAATGGTTTTCTTGTACGCCGGGGTTAATGATAACATTGTGGCCTATTTTTATGCCGCCTGGGATGCGGGCTTGTTTGCCAATGGCGGTTAAGCCTGTATTTAGCCGTTCAGGATATTGGCGGTTGGGTACGTTGTCTACGCCGTAACCAATCTCTGCCCCTTCGCTAATAAGCGCTTCTTTATCAATAATAGCTCTCTCAATTCTGGCGTTAGACCCAATTACAGTATCATTCATAATTACCGAGTCACGGACAATGGCTCCCGCCGCCACCCGAACCCCCGGCGATAACACCGAGCGTTCTACGGTACCATCAATAATGCAGCCATTAGAGAGCAAATTGCCACCCACCCAGGCTTCGGCGCCAAGCCTAACCGGGGGTTGTTCCTCGCTACGGGTGTGAATGACCCACTGCGAATCGTATAAATCAAGGGCAGGGGTTTCGGCCAGCAGAGCCATATTCGCTTCCCAATATGCCTGAAGCGTACCCACGTCGGCCCAGTAGCCTTCAAAGGCGTAAGCATAAACTTTAAGCGAGCCAAGAATTGCGGGCAGCACGTCGCGGCCAAAATCATTTAGGTTGCCATTGCCCAAAATTTCTTTTAACACATCGGTATTAAAGATGTAAATGCCCATAGAGGCCAGAGTTTCTTTGGAGCGACGTGGTTTTTCTTTAAATCCGGTCACGCGCATCTAGCTATCAACGCTGACAATGCCAAAACGGTAAGTTTCAAAGGGGCTAACCCGGCGTACGGCCAGGGTTACATTGGCCCTGGTTTGTTGGTGAAAGCGCAGCATTGGCCGGTAATCCATTTTGTAAATATGATCCCCGGCTAAAATAAGGACATTGTCAACCCGTTGCTCTTCAATAAAATCCAGATTATGCCGTACCGCGTCGGCTGTGCCTCTTTGCCAGCCACTTTGGGTAGGTCCCAAATAGGGCTGCAACAGGCGTAACCCGCCCTGAGACCGATCTAAATCCCAGGGTTTACCCACGCCAACGTGGTCGTTTAATGAACGCGGCATATACTGGGTTAGTAGAGCCACGTTGTAAATTCCAGAGTTAACACAATTAGAAAGGGGGAAATCAACAATCCGAAATTTGCCCCCAAAAGAGATGGCCGGTTCAGCCCGAACAGCGGTTAATACGCTTAAATCTTCGCTGGCGCCACCGGCCATAATCATTGCTAATGTTTTCATTCTTATACCGTCCCCCCGCTGGCAATCTCTAACAGATCTGGCGGAAAATCGCTTTCAAGGCAGCCGGAGCTAATCAGTACGTTACGGCCAACCCTTAAGCCGCCGGGAATTTGCGCTCCGGCTCCAACAACGGTGATGCCTGTATTTAGCCTGTCGGGCATCTTTTGGTTGGGCGTTGTATCTTCGCCGTATCCTAAATATGTGCCTGGGCCAATGATTGCATTTTCATCAATAATGGCCCTATCAACCACGGCCCCCGGCCCAATCCAGGTATCATTAATAATCACCGACTCCCGCACAATTGCTCCCGGCGAGACATACACCCCCGGCGACAGTACCGACCGTTCCACTCTTCCCCGAATGACGCATCCATTAGAGACCAGGCTGTTGACAGCTTGCGCTTGCGGACCTAACTTTACCGGCGGGCGTTCCTCGCTGCGGGTGTGGATAATCCAGCCGGGATCATGCAAGTTAAGCGCCTCGTCGGCAGTCGAATCGGTTAAAGCCAGGTTGGTTTCCCAGAAAGATTGAATAGTGCCGACATCTACCCAGTAGCCTTCAAATGCGTAGGCGTAAACTTTATCCCGGCTAATCATGCTGGGGATAACATCCTTGCCAAAATCAATCATAGGAGATTCAGAGGCGCCTTCAGATAGACGCTCAAGCAACATATCGGTATTAAAAACGTAGATACCCATTGAGGCCAATGTGCCTTTGTCGCGCTCCTTTGGCTTCTCATGAAATTCGGTAATGCGCATGTTGCGGTTAACCGTCATAATGCCAAAACGGTCCGTCTCTTCCAACGACACATTCATCACGGCCACGGTTAAATCGGCCCCCTTCTCGCTGTGGTAATCCAGCATAGGGCGGTAATCCATTTTATAAATATGGTCGCCAGAGAGGATGACGACCAGGTCCGGGGTTTTTTCCTGGATAAAATCCAGATTTCGATAAACAGCGTCCGCTGTGCCCCGGTACCAATCCAGATCGGCGTTGCTGCCCTGGTAGGGTTGGCGCAGGTGATCGCCGCCGCGCTGCCTGTCCAGGTCCCACGGTTTGCCAATGCCTATGTGGGCATTAAGCGAGTGAGGGCGATATTGAGTCAAAATTGCCACGTCGTAAATGCCGGAGTTAACGCAATTTGAGAGGGTAAAATCAATAATTTTATACTTACCGGCAAAGGGCACAGCCGGTTTGGCCCGCCTGTCGGAGAGTACCGTTAATCGGGCGCCGGCCCCGCCGGCCATCAAAACAGCCAAGGTTTGCATTGATGAACTCCATTAGCTTTGGTTGTAAGAAAAAAGGGATTTCAGTATAACCTTGTATAACTCTGCTGTCAAAATCGGTAACTACGCCCCTCGCTGAGGCCGTTTTTCAAGCGGAATATCCTTTAACAAGGGATTAGCCCCATCCCGACCCGAAATTATGGGCGACTCCACCCCCCACGGCATAGCAATATCGGGGTCGTTCCAGGCAATGCCGTGTTCATCGGCGCCATTGTAGTAATTATCGACAATATAAATCAAGACCGCATCGGTCAGCGTTACAAAACCGTGGGCCACCCCAATGGGGACAAAAAGCCCAAGCTGATTCTCCTCGCCCATCTCAATAGTTTGCACCGCTCCTTGCGTGGGCGAGTCGGGTCGCATATCAAACAGCGCAGCCCGTATTTTACCGGCGGCTACTATCCAGTAATCAACCTGATGAAAGTGATAATGCAGCCCGCGCAGTACCCCGGCTGTAGATTCCGAGCGATTGGTTTGCACAATCTCCCAGGTGCGCTGCGGAAACCACGCTTTACGAAACGTCTCCGCAAAACGCCCGCGCTCATCGCCAAAATATTTTAGGGTTACAATGTGAACGTCTTTTATCAGGGTCGACTCTTGAATTTGTGGCATTATTTCTCCTCATCAATACAGGTTTCAAGGTTCAGATTTCGGGCTTCAAGTTCGGCAATTGGGGGATACAACCAAAAACTCTCAACTATCAATTCACCTAACTCATAAGCTGCGCTATTTTAGCAGTTTCTCCATTAAGCGTCAATCGCCTTGCTGGTCATCTCTGCTCGTGTTATACTTTTTGATAGGGATTTCGATATTAAAGGGATTAAAAGCGTGCTATATGTTAAAAAGAATTTATATCGATAACTTTAGATGTTTTGTAAATTTTGAACTCTCCGTTGACTCAATCAACCTTTTGCTTGGCCCAAACGGTTCAGGCAAATCAACGGTTTTTGATGTATTGCGGAACATTCAGATGTTCATCGGTGGCGATAAGGCCGACGATATTTTTAAGCCTGATGATTTGACTCGCTGGCAAACATCGCCTATCCAAACTTTTGGGTTAGAAATTGAAGGAAATGAAGGGACCTACAAATACGAACTTACAATTAAGCATGATCCGGCAAGACAACACACCCGGGTTAATTACGAACATTTATGGTTGGATGGAAAACCCTTACTAAAATTCGAGGCAGGACAGGCTCAATTTTATGAAGATGATCACCCGACAGAGCCTATACTTTTTCTTCCTTCTGATTGGTCACGGTCAGTAATTGCTATACTTTCTACTGACTATACCCCACTGGATTGGTTTAGAGAACGTATGAAACGTTTTATTATTGTCCAAATCGACCCGATGCTTATGGTCGGAGACAGTCATCGAGAAGAAGCAATACCAACCGCTAAAATGGAAAATTTTGTTTCCTGGTATCGCTACATTTATCACACTTACCAAGATAACGCCGCTGAAATTGTGGCTATTTTAAGAGAAATTTTGGATGGATTCGATGACTTTAAGTTTATAGAAGTAGGTGAACAACGTCGTTTCTTGGCATTATGTTTCTTAAGTGAACATAATGGACATAAGTCCGAATATTTATTTACCGAGTTATCCGACGGTCAGCGGGTGTTTATTGTTTTGTACGCTCTAATTTACTATGCTCGGTCTAAAGATTATACCCTATGCATTGACGAACCAGAGAACTTTCTGGCTTTATCCGAAATTCAACCCTGGCTCATATTGCTTTACGACCTTTGCGAGGATGGTGAGCTTCAAGCTCTGCTTGTCTCTCACCATCCTGAACTAATCGACTATTTAGCCTCGCCAGCCGGACATTGGTTTGATAGTGAAAGTAACAGACCGGTTCAAGCCAAACGAATTACAGAAGACATTGAGGGGGGTATTCCCATTTCAGAACTTGTAGCCAGGGGATGGCTTTATGACTAAACGCCGCGCCCAACTAATTATCCTTTGCGAGGATAAACAGCAAGCGGTATTCGCCCGGAAATTTTTTATGAGTCATGGCTTTAGCCGTAGACAGCTTGAATTCAACATTGCTCCTGAAGGAAAAGGATCGGCTGAACAGTATGTACGTGAACGGTATGCACGAGAAGTCAGCACCTATCGCCGCAAATCAACTTACCTTTCAAGAATGTTGGTGGTAATCATCGACGCGGATACCTACACAGTGAAACAGCGACTAACTCAGTTGGACACAGCCCTCAAAAATGCTTCGCAACAACGCAAAGCCAACGAAAAAATCGCCATCTTTGTTCCGAAAAAGAATATCGAAACCTGGATACACTACTTAATGGGAAAAACAGTGGATGAGAAAACTAATTACCCGAAACTTTCCCGCAAAAGAGATTGCAAACCCTACGTTGAAAAACTTGTGAAGAACATTTGCCCCGTTGGGCTGCCGGAAAACGCGCCGCCATCACTTTATTCGACCTGTGATGAATTAGAAAGGATTTTGTAACTTGACAACCGACTTCACCCACCAAACCTATCTTTCACCCTTTACCTGGCGTTACGGCAGCGCCGAGATGCGCCACATTTGGAGCGAGAGCCACAAACGGCGGCTGTGGCGGCAGTTGTGGATTGCCCTGGCTCAGGCCCAGCAGGTTGCCGGGCTGATTACGCCAGAACAGGTTGACGACCTCCGCGCCCACGCCGGCCAGATTGACGTTGACCGCGCCCATCAAATTGAGGCCGAAATTCACCACGATTTGATGGCCGAAGTAAAGACCTTTGCCGAGCAATGTTCCGTCGGCGGGGGGATTATCCATCTGGGGGCTACTTCGATGGATATTGAGGACAACGCCGACGCCTTGCGCCTGCGCGAGAGTCTGGATGTGATTCTGGACAAGCTAACCAACCTGCTGGCGGAACTGGCCTCCCAAATTGAACGATGGGCCACCACCCCCATCATCGGCTATACCCACCTTCAGCCCGCCGAGCCAACCACAATGGGCTATCGCCTGGCCCAATACGGCTTTGACCTGTTGACCGACCTGGCCGAACTGCGCCGGGTCCGCGACGGCATCCGAGGCAAAGGTTTTAAGGGCGCTGTCGGCACCTCGGCCTCTTATCAGGAGTTGCTGCCCCCCCCCCCTAAATCCCCCCCCCTAAAAAGGGGGGGGCTAGGGGGGGGTAAATTCTCAGCCGCCCAACTGGAAGCTCACATCATGACCGCCATTGAGTTGGAACCCTTCCCGGTTGCTACCCAAACTTACCCGCGCAAGCAAGATTGGCTGGTAATGAACGCTCTGGCCGGGCTGGGCGGGTCGCTCTACAAATTTGCCTTTGATTTGCGCTTATTGCAAGCCCCCTCGCTGGGCGAGTGGGCCGAGCCGTTTGGCCGCAAACAAGTCGGCTCCAGCGCTATGCCCTTTAAGCGCAACCCCATCAACGCTGAAAATATTGACAGCCTGGCCCGGATGGTAGCCGCCCTGCCTCGCATTGCCTGGGACAACGCCGCCCACTCGCTGCTGGAGCGCACTCTTGACGACTCCGCCAACCGGCGATAGATGTTTCCGGCGGCATTTTTAGCCACCGATGAAATTTTACATCGGGCTACTCGCCTTGTCCGCGACCTGCGAGTCGACAAGGCAGCGATGGCCCGTAACCTGGAAAAGTACGGAACCTTTGCCGCCACCGAGCGGGTGCTGATGACCGCCGCCAAGCTTGGCGCGGATCGACAAGAGATGCACGAAGTCATCAGGGAACACAGCCTGGCCGCCTGGGCCGACATTGCCGCCGGTCAACCCAACCCGCTACCCACCCGTTTAGCCAACGATGAACGAATTACCCGCTACTTGACCCCGGCTCAAGTAGCTAATTTGCTGGACGCCAATCACTACGTTGGCGACGCCCCGGAACGGGCGCAGCAAATTGCCGTTCAGATCAGGGCAGAGATTGGAGATTAGTTTGACCATCAAAGCCATCACCTTCGATTTTTGGTCCACGCTCTACCAGAGTAAAACCATTGATTATGTTGAACGGATGCGCCGGCTTAGAGCAGAGGTTGAAGAAGGCTGCGGCGAAAAGCTAGACCAGGCCCGCTTTAAGGCCGCGGTTAATGCAGCCCGCGCCGCATGGAGTAAAACCTGGACGGAGGAATACCGCACCCCCGACGCCGAAGAGTGGTTGTCGGTTATGTCGCAACATTTGGGTATCTCGCTTGACCCGGCCCACCTGCTTAAAATTAAAACCCGCATGGAAAACACCGTTTTACACGACCGGCCCGTTATAGTTGACGACGCTCAAGCGGCCTTGACCAGGCTATCGAGCCGTTACCGGCTGGGGCTTATCTCCGATACGGGCGTTACCCCAGGACGGGTGCTGCGGCAAGTTTTGGACGACGACAACCTGACCGGCCACTTTACCTGCCTCACCTTCTCTGATGAAGTGGGACGCAGCAAACCCCACCCCGATCCTTTTTTGACCACGCTTGGCGCTTTGGACGCAGAGCCGGCGGAAGCCGTCCACGTGGGCGACCTGCTCCGTACCGATATTGCCGGAGCGCAGGCTGTTGGGATGCGAGGAGTGCAATACATTGGCCTTAACCACGATCGGTGGATTGGGGAAACCGATGCCGGGGCCGCAAACACCGTTACCCCCAACGCCGTTATTCGCGCCCACACCGAGTTGGAACCGCTGCTGGAACGCTGGAATAATTCTCATAGTGGTTCGGAATAATAGAAACCATTCACTCCCTTCTTGTTCCAATGCTCCAGCGTGGTAACGAAGCGCTAAAACGGTTCGGAATAATTGAATTTTTACTTTGACTTTTGCCCTGGTTAGGGTTATGATTCGGGTCTCACGTTGTCAATGTGCGGAGGCGTTTAACACCGTCTCCTTTTTGTTTGTAAAAAGGACCAGATTTTGTCAAACAATCAACCCTTTATCCCCATTGCCGAACCCCTGCTAAACGGCAATGAGTTAGAATATGTAACCGACTGCGTTAAAAGCGGTTGGATTTCGTCGCTGGGTAAGTATGTGCGCGATTTTGAGCAAGGCTTTGCCGACTATTGCAACACCGTCTACGGGGTGGCTACATCTAACGGCACTACGGCTATTCATCTGCTGGCGGCTACGCTTAACCTCGGCCCCGGTGACGAGGTCATTATGCCTAGCTTAACCTATGTGGCTACGGCCAACGCCATTGCTTACACGGGGGCTACGCCGGTCTTTGTCGACTCTGAACGCGAAACCTGGAATATAGACCCCAACACGGTTGTTGAAGCCATCACGCCTCGCACTAAGGCCATTTTTGCCGTCCATTTGTACGGCCACCCGGCCGATTTAGATTCCCTGCAAGCCATTGCCGGTGAACACGGCCTGTTTCTACTGGAAGATGCCGCCGAAGCTCACGGGGCGCGCTACAAAGGGCAGCGTGTGGGGGCGTTAAGCGATGCCGCCGTCTTTAGCTTTTACGGCAACAAAATCATCACCACCGGCGAGGGGGGCATCATTGTCACCAACAACAAAGATTGGGCCGAGCGAGCCTATTTTCTTGAAAACCAGGGCCGCTACAGTGACAACCCCTATTGGCACCCGGAGATTGCCTTCAACTACCGCATGACCAACGTTCAGGCCGCCATTGGTTTGGCTCAACTAGAACGCATTGACGATATGCTGGCTATTCGCCGGCGCAACGCGGCTCATTACAATCAACGGTTAGCGGAAATGCCGGACCTAATTCTGCCGCCGGAAGCAGAGTGGGCCAAAAATGTATACTGGATGTACTCCGTAATTGTTAAAGATAACTTTGGCCTAGAGCGAGACGAGTTGCGGGTTAAGCTACGCGAGGCAGGCATCGAGACCCGGCCATTCTTTTACCCGGTTCATACTTTGCCTATGTACAACACCGGCCAATCGCTGCCCGCAGCCGAAGACCTGGGCCGGCGCGGCCTGAATTTACCGTCCGGGGCCACCCTTACCCTGGAGCAAATTGATTACATTTGCGACACGTTGATCAGCCTGACTAAAAACATGAAACATAGAAAATAAAAATTGATGAATACGGAATGATGAATTTTTTCGCCTTATCATTCATCATTCATCATTCATCATTCACAATTTAAATTATGCGCATTGTCATCCTGACCTACGAGAGCCTTTACTCCAATATCCAGACCGAACGCTTGCTCAAGGAGTTTCCGGGGCAGGTAGTCGGCATAGTTCGCTCTGATTGTTTAATTTACGGGAAAAGTTTGCCGGAGGGGTTGCTCTACTTGCTGCGTAAAACCGGGCTGCGTTTTGTGGGGCGCAAAGCCTTAGAGTTTTTTCAAAGCCGGGCCACGGCCATTGGCTTCCGGCTGATTGGGCGAGAGTCAAAGGTCCACTCGCTGCGAGATATGCGCCGGATTTATGACGTGCCGGTTATCGGCTCAAAAGATGTTAACAGCCCGCAATCGCTGCAACAAATTAAGGCCTGGCAGCCCAACGCAGTCTTTTCAATTTACTTGAATCAGCTTATCAAACCGGAACTGATTAACCTGCCGTCAATAGGCACGCTGAACATTCACCCGGCCCTGTTGCCCCGTCACCGGGGGTTGTTTCCCTATTTTTGGGCTATAGTCAACGGCGAAACCGAAACCGGCGCCACCATTCACTGGGTCGATAAAAAGTTTGATACGGGCGAAATTCTGCTTCAGGAAAAAATACCCATCACGCCAGCCGATACCATCAGCTCTATATCTTACAACTGCGCCGTGCTGGGCGCGGAGATGCTGGTTAAAGCAGTCAACCTGATTGAGGCAGGCAACCCGCCTTATATTCCACAAGACCACAACCAGGCATCCTATCATTCGTGGCCCAAACCCGCCGACCAGCGTCGCTTTAGAAAGCAAGGCGGCAAATACGGCACTATTTTTGAACTGTGGAAACATATGTAAATCAATGAGCAATGAGCAATGAACAATGAGCAATGAGCAATGAGCAATGAACAATGAGCAGTATTTTGTTAATTGTTAATTGTTCATTGTTAATTGTTAATTGTTCATTGTTAATTGTTCATTGTTAATTGTTCATTGTTAATTGTTAATTGTTCATTGATAATGAAAGCATCTATCATTCTGCCCACCTACAACGAAAAAGATAACATTGTCGAGCTAATTGAGGCCATTTTTGTTGCGCTGCCGCCGCCTATGGATTTTGAGGTAGTGGTGGTTGACGACAACAGCCCCGACGATACTGCCGGAGCGGTGCGCCAAAATTTTAGCGGCGACTCGCGGGTAAAGCTCTTTGTGCGTACCGAAGATCGGGGTCTGGCTACGGCCATTCGCTACGGCGCCGAACACTCCGATGGCGACATCCTGGTTTTTATGGACACCGATTTTAACCACGACCCGGCCATTTTGCCGCAGATGATCAAATTTTTGGAGTATTACGATATTATCATAGGGTCTCGCTTTGTAATGGCCGGCGGGATGGAAGACCGCTTTAGACAATTTTCCAGTCGTCTCTATAATTATGCCATCCGCATTACCTTTGGCACCCCCATCCACGATAACCTGAGCGGTTTCTTTTCTGTCTATCGCGATAAGTTGATGTCGATGGATATGGACCAGATCTATTACGGCTACGGCGACTACTTTATCCGCTTGTTGATGGTGGCCCACAAACGGGGCTATCACATGCTGGAAATCCCGGTTTTTTACCGGCTGCGGATGCACGGCCATAGCAAAACCCAATTTCTCTCAATTTTTACCAAATACACAATGGCCATCTTAACCTTACGTCTAAAATTATGGACAGGCAGGATGCGATGAGTCAGAAAAAATCAAACGGCGATCCCCGCTCCGAGTCCAAAAGGGAGACGCCACAAGACAAACCCGCCGCTGATCGACCCAAGACCGAACGGGAACAAGCCGCTTCCGTTCATCAACAAACCACCCGGCCAATGACCCCGGTTGAAGCCGGTGAAGCAGAACAGACCATACCGGAGATAGACGAAGGCCCCCGGCCCGGCCCGGTCGACGAGATTCAAGAGGCCATCTTTGAGGCAGCCCAGGCCGGTTTGCCCACCGAGGTTGAGTTTAACGAGTTAGCCGACCCCGTGCCAGAGGTGGACGAAGGTCCCCGGCCCGGCCCGGTTGACGAGGTGCAAGAGGCCATCTTTAGCGCGGCCCAGGCCGGCCTGCCCACCGAAGTCGATCTGGATGCCCTGCCCCAACCGTCCCCTCCCATCACCCAAAAAGTCGTCAGATTTAAGCCAAAACCCCCGGCGTCTGCGCCCGCTGAAGAACCCGCGCTGGATGAGACCCCTGTACCCGATGAAGCCGCTTCATTGGATGAAGCGCCTCAACCGGAGCCTGTACCCGAATTGCCCGAACCGGCTTCTCTCCCTACCGGCACCGATTTTGGGCTGCTGCTGGCGCTCTTTGTTGCCTTTCGTTTGCTCGCCCTCTTTTTGCTGCGTCCCGGCGGCTTCATCAGAGATTGGTCGGATTTTGACACCTATCTAGGCATCGCCTCCCTGTCGGATTACGGCTTGTATCCCTTTCTCAATTTTTGGCTGGAGTGGCCGCCGCCGGTTCCCTGGCTGGCCGTGGGCGCTTACCGGCTGGCATTGCTGCTGCCCCCCTGGCCGGACGATCCCCGGCTATGGTTTGTGTTGATTTTGGGCGGCGTCTTTGTGCTGTTTGAGATTGGCAACTTCTTTTTAATCTATCGCCTGGCCCGACGCCTTTTTCAAACGCCGGAGACTATCAACCGGATATTGTGGCTTTACGCCGGACTGTTTGCGCCGGTGTACGCTATGCTCGGCTTTTTTGACGGCGTGGCCCTCTTTTTTATTTTGCTGGCGCTCGACCTGCTGCTTGATGATCGCCGCTTTCCATCGGCTGTGGCGGTGGGCGGGGGCTTTATGGTTAAGCTTATTCCGGGGTTGGCGCTGCCGGTGGCTCTGCGCCGGTTGTGGTATCAGCATCGGGAGAGTAACCGGGAGGCGGGCATTGAGGCCGGTTTATACGCGGTGGCTTTTGGCTTGACGGCGATTGTGTTGTTGGGGCCTTTCTTGCTTGGCGGTCCGCAGTGGGTGATGGCTTCTATTCGCTCGATGATGAGCCGGGCCTCGTGGGAAACGGTTTGGGCCGTGATGGAGGGCTACTACGGTTTTGGCGTTGTGCTGGGCGACCGCCTGAATCCTGATGAAGTCAATTTTGCCGTTCACACGGGCTGGCCGTCCGGGGTGTGGTGGACCATTACCCTGGCTTTTACCGCGCTCTACGCCTTTATCTTTACCCGTCCGGCCAACTACAACCGGCCTCGCAACGTGGTTGCTTTGACCGGCTTGACCGTAACCGTCTTTATGCTTTACTCCAAGGGATACAGCCCCCAATTTTTGGTTTACTTGCTGCCCTTTATTTTGCTGCTGATGCCCAATGGCCGGGGGTTGACCTACGCCCTTATTTTGACCGGCCTCAACGTGCTAGAGCAGCCCATCTACTTTGTGCTGTTGCCCGACCAAAGCTGGCTGCTAATCTTTACGGTTGTGGCTCGACTGCTGGTAACGGCGGTTGTGGCGACGGAGTTTGCCCTGGTCTTGTGGCCCGCGCCGGAGCAGTCGACGGCCCTGATTACGGCTCGACGCTACGCGCCCTCTGTTCTGGGCAGCCTGGCCGTGCTGTCTTTAGTCGCGCTGACCCCGCTTACGCTGCGGGCCTACGCCGCCAAACAGTTGAACAATAGCCCGACGGAGATTTTTACCGGGTTTATGAAGGCGCAAGTGTCAGAAAGCGACGACCCGGCTAAACCGCGCCTGCTGTTGAACGAGCAGGCCGTTTACCGCCGGCTTTATCCCCACCTGCGCCGCCAGTTTGACCTGCAACTCAGCGACGGCCCCGACAAAAACTTTAGCGGCGCGGCCACCACAGCCGATTTGCTGCGCGGGCTTGACCGGGTCTGGATATTGCCCACCGGTCCCAAGCACACAACCCTGACCAACGCCGTAGCTGCGCGAGGAAGCAAACTGGCCGATTACAATTTTGAGGGACTGGGTACGGCCTCGCTCTACTCTTTTAGGCCCAACCCGATTCCGGTTATTCCTCCGGCCCGTTTTACCGGCGGCATCGATTTGCTGGCTCACCGGGTCGAGCTTGAATCGGGCGCGGCGCTGTTGACCCTGTACTGGCGAGCCGGCAGCGTCCAAACCCAAAACCTGACCGTCTTTACCCAACTGCTTAACGAGGCCGGAGAGCAGGTAGCCGGCCACGACAGCATCCCCCGCAACGGCGCCGCCCCGGTAACCAATTGGCTAACCGGCGCAGTGCAGGCCGACCCGCACCGCATCGAACTCCCCTCTGATTTGCCCCCCGGAGAGTACACCATCATTGTGGGTCTCTACAACAACTTTAACGAACGCATCCACAGCATCGGCCCGGACGGCCTCGGTCATACCAATCGAGCCGTGCCGCTGGAGGTGGTGGGGCTGGAGTAAGTAAGGTAGCCTTGCAGAAAAAATTGAAGAACTATTATGGTTGAGTCAATGAGTCAGGATAAATTACCCTTAAATCAAATTTTACAGGGAGATTGTATTGAAACCCTAAATTCCTTGCCGGAAAAATCGATTGATTTGATTTTTGCCGACCCCCCCTATAATCTACAACTCCAGAAAGAATTATGGCGTCCCAATATGACAAAAGTCGATGCCGTAAATGATAAATGGGACCAATTCAGCAGTTTTCAAGCATATGACAATTTCAGCCGAAATTGGTTAGCTGCTTGTCGTAGAGTATTAAAAGATAACGGCACAATTTGGGTGATTGGTTCTTATCACAATATTTACCGCATTGGCACAATCATGCAAGATTTAGATTATTGGTTTCTCAACGACATTGTTTGGGTCAAAACCAACCCGATGCCCAACTTTCGAGGGGTACGCTTTACCAATGCCCACGAAACCTTACTCTGGGCCAGTAAAGCAAAAGGTGCTAAATACACATTTAACCACCATACTATGAAAGGGTTTAATGATGATAAACAAATGCGAAGCGACTGGATAATTCCAATCTGTTCCGGCTCAGAACGCATAAAAATCAATGATAAAAAAGCCCACTCGACCCAAAAACCAGAAGCCCTGTTATATCGGGTTATTGTTTCTTCCAGTAAGCCCGGAGATGTTGTATTAGACCCATTTTTTGGTAGTGGCACAACTGGCGCAGTTGCTAAACGGCTTCATCGTAAATGGATAGGTATTGAGCGCGAAGAAGTGTATATCAAAGTTGCTCAAGAACGAATTGACAAGATTACGCCGGGATTATTCGTTGAAGAAATTTTTGATATTAGTGACAAGAAACGTCAATCGCCACGTATCCCATTTGGTAACTTGTTGGAAAATGGTCTGCTTATGCCGGGTCAGGCCCTATACTTCCAAAATGACCGAAAAACATCTGCTCGTGTGAAGCCTGATGGAAAACTTGTACTTAATGGATTTGAAGGGTCTATCCACCAAGCAGGAAAATATTTAATGAATGGTAGTCCTTGTAATGGTTGGCAACATTGGTATTTTGAAGGGAAAGACAAAAGATTACACCCAATTGACGAGCTACGTGAAGTAATTCGTCGGAGTCTTAAGACAGAAAATTCGGAATAAACAAAACCAACCAAACCAAGCTATGTTGCAATGAGCGCCGTTATTCCTCCCGCTTAACCCCCAACATTACATCTTGCCCCTCAACCTGCTCCTTCCGTTGGAAGGCGGCTTCAGGGATAAGCTGGTGTTCAACCGCAACGGCCAGCGTCTCGGCTTTGATGTAGCCGGCCCACTGCTGAAAGACGCGATGCACCGCGCCCTCGGCCTGGTAGTAGAGCGTGATTTTGTCGGAGATGTCGAACCCGGCGTCTTTGCGCATATTCTGGATACGCCGGACCAGCTCGCGGCTCATCCCTTCGGCGGCCAGCTCATCGGTGATAACCACGTCGATACCGACAGTGATGACCTTATCCGCAGCCACAGACAGACCCTCCGCCGGTTCCGTTTGGACCAGCATCTCTTCGGGCGTTAGTTCGACATCTTGGCCGTCAACTTGCAGGGTTACAGTCTGTCCGGCCTCTATTTTGGCGACCAGGGCATCGGCGTCGGCGGTGTTGAGCGCTTGTTTTACCTTCGGAATCAGCTTGCCCAATTTGGGGCCCAGCAGCTTGAGATTCGGCAGCAACCTGTAGCTGACCAATTCACCGGCCTCGCTTACAAATTCCAAAGATTTCACATTTAGCTCATCGACAACGATGGCGGTCAAGTCATCGGGCAGCCCCGTATGAGTTAGGCTGGAACCCTGCCCTACATGGGCCAAAGCGCGAGCAAGCGGCTGGCGCACTTTGATGTTGACGCTGCCGCGCGCGCCCAAACCCAGGCTGGCAATGCGTCGAGCCAAATCCATTTGGTCAAGCAGCGTTTGGTCAATGGCCGTCTCGTCTACCTCCGGCCACGAGCAGTGATGGATAGATTCCGGCGCGTTCTCGTCAACGCCGCGCACCAGATTTTGGTACATCACCTCGGTTACAAAGGGGGTGATGGGAGCCAGTATTTTAGTGAGCGTGGTCAGAACGTGATAGAGGGTGGCATAGGCCGCCTCTTTGTCGGCGTCATGCTCGCTGCGCCAGAAGCGGCGGCGAGAGCGGCGCACGTACCAATTGGTCAAATCTTCTAAAAGAACCTGAATGGACAAAGTGGCGCCATAGGCATCGTAATTTTCAAAGGTCTTGGTGACTTTGGCCGCCACCTCGTTCAAGCGAGCCACAATCCACCTGTCTAATGGATTTTGGATTTTGGATTTTGGATTTTGGATTTTATCTGTAAATTCAGAATTGTCCGGAGTCCAGTTATCCAGCTTGGCGTAAGTTACAAAGAATTTGTAGACATTCCAAAGCGGAATCAGGAATTGGCGGCGCACTTCGTCGGCGCGATGGTAGCCAAAGAGCAGGTTTTGCTCCGGCTTGTGGTTGCAGTACATCCAGCGCATCACGTCGACGCCCATTTTGTCGGCGGCCTCGTTGAACTCAATGGAGTTGCCCCAACTCTTGTGCATCGGGCGACCATCCTCGGCCCAGAGAGTGGCGTAGCCAAAGTTTTCCATAAACGAGGGACTTTTGTCGATGATGGCCCCCATCACCAGCATGCTGTAAAACCAGTTGCGGAACTGGCCGGGGAAGCTTTCGCTGATCCAGTCGGCGGGATACCATTTGCGCCAATACTCCGGGTTTTGCCGGTAGCGCAGGGTGCTAAAACTGACAATGCCCGCATCAAGCCAGGGATTGCCCACATCGGCGATGCGGGTCATGTGGCTGCCGCACTTTTCACATTCCAGCTTAACCGAGTCGATCCAGGGGCGGTGGGGCGTGTGCCCGGCAAACTCGTCG
Organism: Chloroflexota bacterium; assembly: GCA_024277275.1. GTDB lineage: Bacteria > Chloroflexota > Anaerolineae > 4572-78 > J111 > JAJRVO01. Next base: position 3,191 of record JAJRVO010000367.1, on the reverse strand, counting down.
TAACCGGCCACGGCCTGCTCTTTCAAATCGCCATCGTCGCCGACGACGGTCCAATGGTCGCAGGAGTCGCACTCCCAAATGGGCAGGGCCAGACCCCAGTAGCGTTTTTTGGAGATCATCCAATCGTGCATGTTGCGCAGCCAATCCAGCTCTCGCTCCAGGCCAAAAGATGGAATCCAGCGAATCTGGCGGGTGACGTCCATCAGCAGCGGGCGTAATTCGTCCATGTTGATGAACCACTCGTCGACCAGGCGAAAGACCAGTTCTGTTTTGCAGCGCCAGCAAGTGGGGTAGCGGTGGGTGTACTCTTCAACGTGATGGAGCAACCCTTTTTCTTCCAGGTTTTTAAAGATGGGGCTGCTTGAGTCGCCAACTTGCGTGCCGGTCAGCCAGTCAAAGCCGTCGACAAAGAACCCCTCATCATCCAGCGGCGCAACAATGGGCAGGTTGTACTCTTTGCCCAAAGCAAAATCCTCCGCGCCCGCGCCCGGAGCAATGTGGACAATGCCGGTCCCTTCTTCCTCGCCCACTTCGTCCCAGGCGATTACTTGATGGGCCTCTTTGGCGCTGGCAGTAATCCCTTTGACCAGTTCTTTGAGGTCGGTTCGACCGCCGGGTTGCTGTTCGGCGGGCAGGTCGTCAAAGGGGCCGTCGTAAGTCCAGCCAATCATATCTTTGCCTTTGAGTTCTGCCAGCGCTTCGTATTTGCTGCGCAGGATGTGGGTTGTGCCTTTGCTCAAGTAGAAGATTTCGTCGGTCAGCATCATTTTAACTTTGACATAATCCAAATCCGGCCCCACGGCGGCGGCCACGTTACTGGTCAGCGTCCAGGGGGTGGTGGTCCAGACCAGGAGCGCCTCGCCGGGCTTGTCGCGCAGCGGGAATTTAACGGTAACGCTGCGGTGGGTGATTTCGGCGTAGCCGTCGGTCACAATCTCATGCTGGCTGATGGCGGTGGCGCAGCGAGGGCACCAGGGCATTACGTCGGCCCCGCGATAGAGCCAGCCGTTATCGTGGCAGATTTTGAGGGCGCGCCAAATCATGTAGTTGTTTTCGTTAGAGAAGGTGTAGTAGCTGCCGCCCAACTCCGGCATGCCCAGTCGCCCCACAATATTTTCAACCGTGTCTGTAACCGGCCCCTCCGGCCCCTCAACGGTGACAACCTCTTCCGGGTTTTCAATCATTTTGTCGGCCAGCCAGTTGAGTTGATCCAGGTCGTTCCAGTCCATCCAGTAACCCAACCGCACCGACTGCTGGGTTTGCACGCCAGAGTAGCGCAGCACTCGCTCTTTGCACTTGTTCACAAAAGCGGCCATGCCGTAATCTTCTATGTCTTTTTTGCTTTTAAAGCCCATCTCTTTTTCAACTTCGACCTCGACCCACAAACCCTGGCAATCGAAGCCCTGCTGGTAGCGCAACTCGCGCCCGCGCATAAACCAGTAGCGATTGTACAAGTCTTTGTAGGTTCGGCCCCAGGCGTGATGCACGCCCATCGGGTTGTTGGCCGTAATCGGCCCGTCGATGAAGCTCCACTTGGGCCGGCCTTTTTGGATGGCCCGCAGTTTTTCAAAGGATTTATTGTCTTTCCACCATTGCAGGAGGTCTCGTTCCTGCGCCGGAAAATCTACGTTTGAGGGTACGTCTTTAAATGGCATATTTCTTCTCCTGAGAATTTAGGATGCTTGTTTTGTGATATTGATGGAGTTACCCTGCCAATGAAACCACTTGACCTTCACGACGAGCAATTTCAATAATAGCGCTGCTATCATCCTCTTTAAATTGATATTGCCCTACCGGAATAGGTTCAATGCGACTATCCGTACGGGCAGCAATACGCCAGAGAAGATTGATGTCTTCTCGCTTGCGTTCATTATCAAATCGGGGTGAGATTACCAGCAAATCTATATCGCTCCAGGTATGGGGATGTCCAGTTGCATGAGAACCAAAAATAACGCCTCGGTGAACGGGGATACCTTGTTCTACCAGTGTTTGTAAATATTGCTTGACTACATTTACAACTGATTCATTAACCATTGATAAACCTCTTTTGTACGACGCATATAACCTTCTGCTTCATTCTGAGAAGGTGGTGACATCAACAAATCCGGATAACGCCCTTCCAGGTTAAAAGGGTTCATTTCTGCCAACATGTCTTTTTGGGATTGGTTCAAAGCGAGTGAGGCTAACTCTGCCAACCTGCTCAAGTTATGAATTCTGGGAGCCAAATCCTGTTTATGACGACACACATGGGCTTTGAGTAATTTTTCGAGAGCCAAGTGTGCAAAAAACAGTCCGTGACGCACTTTGTTTTGGCTGATCAAATCCTGCGCTACATTCCAATCTTCAATAGCTCCATTTTTCCAATACTCAACCTGTTTTTGAATGTCAATCGCCATCAAATCAATCCTTTGGCTTCTAAGCCTATCTTTCTCGATGATACCGAATCAACAAATACTCCCACTTCATAATCACCGAGTAGGGCACCGACCACTGGATAGGCGTCCACGCCTGATCGAACCAAAGATGCTGCTCCATATGCTGGTCGTAGCGAATGAAGTGGCGGCAGGCAAACTGACCGGCGGGCGTTTCAATTTCCTCATCGCTGCCGAGGTATTCGTACTCAATGGTTTGCATCTCGACAGAGAGAGGCAACGCTTCCTCCGGCTGCATACGGATGCAGACCAGCGGTAATGCTTGTCGCCCGCCGGTTTCAAGATTGTAGTTTCGGCAAATAAAGCCCTGCGCCGAAACGGGCGGAAAAAAGAGATTGTAACCTGCCGGAACCTCTAATTCAGTTTCCTCCGCCTCATCTTCCATTGCAATTGATTGCACAATTGACTCGCTAAAACAGCCAATGGTTGTTTTGGTAATCTGCCCATCGATCTCTTGGGTCATTTCCAATTTACTGGGCCGGTAATCCGGGGCCATTACAAAATGGGCAGCCTGTCTCAATTTAATGGTGGCGACTCGCCCCCTTACTTCGGCTCGGTGGATAAGCGCCTCACCGGGCAACGTGTGCAATGACCAAGATTCGGTCAGGCCGCTGTCTTTACCGGCTACTTGATAGTTGTACTCGCCCCAAGCAATGAGGCGCTCATTTGGCATGATTGGGTGCAATGTATCCATAGTTGTTGGTTAGCGGTAATCAGTGACCAATGAGCAATATCACTATCTCCAATTACTGATTACTG
>JAJRVO010000366.1 GCA_024277275.1 Chloroflexota bacterium | reverse complement strand
GGAATATCCGGCGACGCCTCGCGGGCCGCCATTACAGCTTCAGCAAGTTCCAACAAATCAGAGAAGGTGTCAAAGATGAGCAAATCAACGCCGGCCTCAATCAAAGCGTCAGCCTGCCGGCGAAAGGCGGCGCGGGCTTCTCTGGCGCTTAAGCGTCCCAGTGGAGTCAATCGTTGTCCCAAGGGGCCAATTGTTCCGGCTATAAAGACGTCTTTAAAAGAAGCGTCAACTACGCGCCGTGCCAAAGCGACGCCGGCCAGGTTGATGTCGGCTATTTTATCGGCCAGGTTGTGCTCGGCCAACTTAAAGCGGTTAGCGCCAAACGTATTGGTTTCAATCACGTCGGCTCCGGCCTCAATATATCCCCGGTGAATATCGGCAATAAGGGCCGGGTTGCTAAGGTTCAAGGCATCAAAACAGCGCTGAAAGGAAATGCCTTTGGCATAGATCATCGTCCCCATAGCGCCATCGCATAGAAGGGGTTGGTTGTCAAGCGCTTCAAGAAGTTTATTAGTCATGCAGGTATGGTTTTTTAATTCTTAATTTTCTTGGGGAGTTGTTGTTCCAGGTATCGTTTGCCCGCAGCTTTTACAGTCAGCCGGCCGGTTTTAGAAATGCTTATCCAGTTGGCTGCCATGTGCAAACTTTTTTCTATGTTAATTGGAACCCGAATTTTAGCGGCTTTGTAACAGGTGTAGATATGATCAATGGTTATTGGTTTGATCTTGAGAATATTTTGCAGATAATGGACAAAAACAAGATTTCTCTCTTCGTTGGTAATGGGGAACTTGGCATCCATAAACTCCACTAATGAAGGGCGTTCTTTATCGGCAGATAAATTGAGGTCTTCAAGAAAAGTGTAGCTAGGCTTGGGCGCTGGAGGCTTAGTCGCCGGCTTGGGTGGGGGAGGCTCAGGTTCCGGCTCAACAATAACCGTCTCTTGTGGTGGCACAGCAGGGGGTTTTACCTGGAGCGCTGGTTCAGCGGGAGGAGAAACTTTGGCCTTTGGCGCTGATGGTTTGGTTGTTTTGCTTCGCTTGCGTTTTATCGGTTTAAACAAATCTTCAACAGCGTCTTCTCCAACAAAATGCGCTTTAAAGTCGTTATAAATTGCTTTGACAAAGGATTCGCTGCCTTCGACCTCCAAAACCCCTTCCGACAAATAGATTTTCAATCTTGTTGTCATTTTTATTGCCTCCCCATAATATTTCCCTTGAAAACATAACCCGAATAAGCCAAAACCCAAAAGGGTACAGGAGTAAGAAGTAGGGAGTATGGAGTATGGGAAAAATACTTACTTCCTACTCCCTACTTCTTACTTCCTGGCTGTACAAAATTTTCTTGTCAAAAATGCAAAACCTCAATTGCTAAAATGTTTAATTATTCCGCCGGTACGTATCTACCAAGATTATATCACATTCTGAGCAATCACAAAAAGGGAAAAAAGTAGTGGGAATTGACAATAATTGAAAATAGAGACATAGTTGGGCCATGAGCGTAAAAATTGGCATCGACTATACGTCCGCCATTCACCAATCAGCAGGAATAGGGCGTTACACCCGCGAGATGGTTGATGCGTTGGCAGCGGCATCAAATAACGCCTTTAAGCCACACTATCGCTTGTTTGTGGCCGATGCCGGTCAAAACTTTGACTTAAAGTTTGGGCCAAAATTTGGGCCGGAGTTACCCGGTCCAAACTTTGCCTGGCGACCCTCTCGACTAACAGAACGATGGCTGGCCCGACTCTGGTATCGATTGCGTCTGCCTTTGCCCATCCAAACCTGGACCGGCCCTCTTGATCTGTTTCACGCCGCCGATTTTATTTTGCCGCCGGTAAAACAAGGCACACGCACTCTGGTAACTATCCACGACTTGTCATTTGTGCGCGAGCCGGAGAGCGTAATGCCGGGTATGAGCGCCCACCTGAATAGATGGGTTCCTCATTCGGTTGAGCGGGCCAATCACCTAATTGCCGTATCAAAGGCCACCCGACAAGATTTAATTGACCTATACCACACCCCGCCAGAAAAAATCAGCGTGCTTTACCACGGCGTCACCCCTGAATTTAGACCTATAGAGGACACAACCAAACTAACTGCCGTTTGCCAAAAATACAAACTGGAAATGGGCGCTTCTGGGAAGCGCGCTTTCATCTTAAGCGTCGGCACAATTCAACCCCGTAAAAACTATCAGGTTTTGATCCGGGCATTGGCTAAAATCGATAGTTCAATCTCGCTGGTTATTGCCGGTAGCAAAGGTTGGAACTATAATGAGCTTTTTAACGAAGTTGTCAAACACGGGTTAGAGGAACGGGTTTATTTTCCCGGCTTTATTGCCGACGCCGATTTACCCGCGCTCTACAGCGCCGCCACCCTGTTTGTATACCCGTCGCTATATGAAGGCTTTGGGTTGCCGGTACTGGAAGCAATGGCCTGCGGCACGCCCGTTATAGTCTCAAATCAATCCTCCTTGCCCGAAGTTGTTGGCAACGCCGGTTTGCTGGTCAATCCCCGCGATGTAGACGCCATCGCTACGGCTATCTCCCAACTGTGGGAGGATGCCGCTTTGCGCCAAAACCTGTCACAAGCCGGACTGGCCCAAGCCGCCAGCTTCACGTGGCCCAAAATGGCAGCAAAGTTGATAAAGTTGTATCAGAAAATACTTGAGGAGAAATGAAGTAGGGAGCAAGGAGTAAGGAGTAGGGAGAAGTGAAGACTCGCCGCCTTTCTCCCTACTCCCTACTTCCTACTCCCTACTCCCTACCAACATGCACGTTTGTATCGATGTTTCACCCACCGCCCAAAAACACGCCGGGCTTGGTCGCTACGCGGGCGAGATTGCCCGCGCTCTGGTGGCCGAAGACAAAGACGGGGTTAATCTCTCTTTATTTTACAACCGGCAAGGCGACGCTCAATTGCCGGATTATCTCGGCCACATCCCCTACCAAACGGTCAACATTGGCAACAAGCCCTGGCGAATGGGCGTGCTGTTATCACAAATGCTGCGCCGGCCAATGGACAAAACGTTTGGGGCGGTAGACATTTTTCACGCTACTAACCACCTGCTGGCCCATTTTAAACAGGCCCGTACCGTTTTTACCCTGCACGATCTAATCTTTAAGCGCTACCCGGAATACCATCTG
>JAJRVO010000365.1 GCA_024277275.1 Chloroflexota bacterium | reverse complement strand
TCATCGTTCTTGGTCCAAGCCATCATCCCGAACTTCATATTGAGGGTGTCGTAACCCATTAAATTTAACGCCGTCATTGCCACTTGCCCCGTGTGGCCGGTGTAGCAATAATCTACAATTGGCGTGGGGTTAGACAATTTGGCCAGGTTTTCCGGTTTGGCCACTGCTTTCCACGAGATGTTAACAGCGCCGGGCACATGACCCAGTTCATAATGTTCCGGCTTGCGTACGCTGAGCACAAAGGGATCGTTGCTGGCATCGCCGTCATTCAGGTTTTCAAACAGCGCATCTGCCGTGATGACCGGCTTGGGACCTGTCTCCAGCCATTCCGCTACTCTCGATTGAACAACGGCAAAATCCCCGCTTGGTTCTTGAGCCAGCGCAAAGCCGGGCAAGGTCATACTTAAAATGACCAGAAGAGCTATAATAGTTGATATTCTTTTTAATATTTTAAAAGTCTCCTTTATTAATAGGTTGACCAGTGGATCTTATTGAAAAATTCTTTGTAGCTATTACGGGACACACCTTGACCGTTACCCTCCAATTGTAGGCGCCCCGACTTGTGACAATATTCACACAGCAATTTCATTATAGCATTTTTATTTATGTATTTCAATGGTTTTTATAAGATTTTCTTATAAGACTTGTTTATCAGGAGTAATAAGAACTTCTTATGAATTGGGTAACGATACCCATTGTTTTCTAAGGACAAGCATGTTACAATATTCACAATGAGTACCGCAGAGGTTGTACAAACAGGTTTGCCAAAATCTCTGTAGTTTAGATTGCTTATTTCAAGGGAGTTCAACCGAACCAGGGTTCAGCAACGAGAATGAAAATAAAGTTTAATGAGTTGGGTGAGTTTAATGAGTTGAGTGAGTAACTCACCTAACTCAACAAACTCAATGAACTCACTAAACTGTTTTTGAAGGGGAAACCGGGAGATGCCATGTTAGATGTTTATGAACTAAACATATTCTTGACCGCTGCCGAAACGGAAAACTTTTCCAAAGCGGCCCGTCAACTAAATTTGACACAACCGGCGGTAAGTATGCAAATCAGGTCTTTGGAGAAAAAGTTGAATGTGTCGCTTTTTCATCGAACCGGACGCAGCTTAACTTTAACCGAGCGAGGCAAGGCCCTGATGCCGCTGGCGCGTGATATGATAAATCGGGCCATTCGGGTAGAAGAGGAGATTGAATCATTAAAAGGCGAGGTGATAGGCCACCTAAAGCTTGGTTGCAGTACGGCTACCGGCAAATATATTTTGCCGCATTTGGTTGCTCGCTTCCGTCGCTGCCACCCCAAAGTTCAGATTAGCATTCACAATCACAGCCGGGATAGGGTGCTGGATTAACTGAATGACGGTATGGTGCAATTGGGGGTTGTCAGTTTTGAACCAACCGACAAAGATGTCGGGTATCGCCATTTTTTCACGGATCATGTGGTGTTAATTGTGCCTGCCAATCATCTCTGGGCAGAGCGAGATGTTATTGCCCCGGAAGAGCTACGACATGAAGATTTCATCCTGCGGGACAAAGAATCGGGAACCCGGCAAGAAGTTGAAGTCGCTCTTCAGCAAGTAGGTTTAAGTATAAATGATTTAAACCTGGCTATGGAACTTGGCAGTTCTGAGGCTATTGGTATGGCCGTGGAAGAGGGGATTGGGGTGGCATTTGTCTCTCGGACAGTAGCCCGACGGGGAATTGAGATGGGCAAGATTAAAGAAGTAAATGTGGCCGGTTTTTCTCTACAACGCGGGGTATTTATTGCCTACAGCCATCGCCATCCAGCCACCCGCGCCCAGAGCGAGTTTTGGGCTTTTATCCAGGAGGTAGAAAATGAAACGCTGCTCAAAATAGCGGCGTAGAACTAAAGTTGCAGGGTTGCAGGGTCGGCGCTTTGCTACTTTGTAACCCTTTAACCTTAATCGGTAATTTTTTGTCGATGTAAAAGGCTAAGACGTTATTTACGTCTGGGGTTTGCCAAATATTCTAAAAAGGCCGGAATTCACCGGCCTTTTTTATTATCAATGACCCCCGATAGAGATTCACAACAGGTCATTTGTCAGGTTTAACAGTGACATTTGTCACTAAACCCGCCAACTTTATTGGGTACAATCTCTGTGAATTTCCACACTATTTAAGTTGGTTTAATATTTTCAAGGTAGAATAAGCAAATTGAGGAAATATAAATTACCAGAAAACCTCTTAACAGAAAGGAGTTAATTACCTTGAGTAAATCAAAACGAACCAAAAATACTACGTCACCGGGGTTTCAACCTAAAAGTTTAGGTATCCTGATTGTGGCCGCAATTCTGCTTATTGCCGGAGGCGGATACCTGATTTTTTCCGGCTCCGAAAGCGCAAACGCCAGAGAAATTACGCTGGCCCCACTCTCCCAAATGCCTGATTACGTGCGGAATGCGCCGCCTAATGTTCAGGAGGCGTATCAATTTGCAGCAGCTAACCCTGAAATGCTCGACCAAATGCCCTGTTACTGCGGCTGTGGCGGCGTAGGTCACGATGACAACATTGACTGCTACGTAAAAGCCTTTAACGCCGATGGCAGCGTGGCTGAGTTTGACAACCACGCCGCATTGTGAACCATCTGTGTTGACATCACGCGTGACGTGATGCGATTGTGGCAAGAAGGAGAAGAACTGGTCGCCATTAGAGACTACGTTGATGCTGAATACAGCCGCTTTGGCCCCCCCACCGATACCGAACCGGTTGGAGCGCCCACTCAATGACAGACTCTGTTCCAAAACGCTCCGGTCTCAATTCTCTTTTTCAGCCCAGGGCCAAGGGAGTTTTGCTTGTCTCCCTGGCTTTGCTAATCATAGCCGTGGTGGCCGTGCCCTGGCCTCTTCAGCCGTCTGCCCCCACCACGCGCCGCTTTACAATGGTCAGCCGCCAGTTTGAGTTTGAACCGAACACGATTCAGGTCAACCAGGGCGATACGGTGATCATCACCCTGACCGCTGACGACGTGGTACACGGCTTTTTTCTGGACGGCTATGGGGTTAAGATGCGGGTCGAGCCGGGCCAATCGCAAACTGTCCAGTTTGTAGCCGATAAATCCGGCAAATTCCGCTATCGATGCTCGGTAAGTTGCGGCACAATGCACCCCTTTATGTTGGGGGAGTTGGTGGTTGGGCCAAACACAACCTTTGGCCGGGCAGTAGCGCTGATTGGCGTTGTCGCTATTGGAGTCACCGTCTACCTGTGGAAATTCCCGCTCCGAGAACCCGGAGAGTCAACGACGGAAGTAAGGAGTAAGAAGTAAGAAGTAGGGAGCAAGGAGTAAGGAGTAAGGAGTAAGAAGTAAAAGTATTTCCCCTACTTCATACTCCCTACTTCATACTCCCTATTTCCTGCCTCTATCAAGATGTTATGAACACAACCCGTATTGATCTATTAACCAAAATCCCGCTGCTTAAAAGCATCCTTAAATCGCGGTTTTTTCAGCCGGTGTTGATGCTTGGCACTTTGTTTTTCTTTGTTTTTGCTATTCTGACCGGCTTCTTCGGCACACCTGCCGGGTCAAAAAACTTTAGCATCATCTACATTTGGATTGTGTGGTGGGCCGTGCTAATCATTGTGCTGGTGCCCTTTTTTGGGCGACTGTGGTGTACAGTCTGTCCCATCCCCGGCCCCGGCGAGTGGTTGCAGCGCCGAGGAATTATCCAAAAACGTTACCCCAAATTAATGACCCTGCGCCGCCGGTGGCCGCGGCAGCTTAAAAATATCTGGCTGCAAAACGTCGCTTTTTTGGGAATGGCTCTGTTTAGCGCCATTATCCTGACTCGGCCTTCTGTAACGGCCTGGGTGCTTTTTGCTTTCTTGATCCTGGGCGTTGTCCTCAGCGCTATCTACGACAATCGCATCTTTTGCCGCTACGTGTGTCCGGTGGGGGGCTTTATTGGCCTTTACTCGCTTACGGCCACGGTAGAGTTGCGGGTTAAGGACGCCCAGATTTGTAAAGACCACAGCACCAAAGATTGCGTCATCGGCACCGAAAACAGCTACGGCTGCCCCTGGATGGTTTTCCCCGGCAACCTGGAGCGCAACGCTTACTGCGGCCTATGCACGGAATGTCTAAAAACCTGTCCCCGCGATAACATTGCCCTCAACCTGCGCCCGTTTGGCAGCGATTTGCTGGTAGCCAAAGGTCGCAGCCTGGATGAAGCCTACAAAGCCTTTATTATGCTGGCCTGCGCCCTGATGTACTCGGTGGTGTTGCTGGGGCCGTGGGGCTGGCTAAAGGGCTGGGCTAACATGAACTCGCTGGGGCAGTGGGCTATTTACGCCGTTGGTTTTTTGACCATAAATTTACTCATTGTACCCGGCCTTTTCTGGTTGACCGCTCAAGCGGCTCGCTTGCTGGCCCGGCTGGATATCTCCCCCCGGCAAGCCTTTGTGGATTATGCCTACACCCTGGTGCCAATGGGCCTGATGGGCTGGATTGCGTTCAGCTTTTCCTTTGTCTTTGTTAACGGCAGTTACGCCCTCCCTGTTCTGTCCGATCCCTTTGGCTGGGGCTGGAATCTGTTGGGAACCAAAGATTTCCCGTGGACTCCCTTTTTGCCGCAGGTTGCCGCCGCCCTGCAACTGATAACCCTGCTCATTGGCCTGGGTTTTTCCATCGCCATTGCTTATCGCATTGGTCGCCAACATGCCGGAAGCGACGCCCTGGCCTGGCGCGGCGCGTTGCCGATCACAGCTTTTTTGACCGGAGTGACGCTACTATTTACCAAACTGTATCTGGGCTAATCACGTGACGAGTGATGGGTGAAATGATTTATCATGCATCACTTTTAATTTTGTCACAGATTTTGGGATGATTTGACCTTTGAAGATTCTTAAAAGCGAGTAATTCTGATGATTGATCAAAGTGAACGGCTGGCTATTATCGCCCTGGTTCTGATTTTAATTGGCCTGCCTATTGCTATTTTTGGCTACCAATACGGTCTCCGTCCGGCTCTGGCCGGGGTGCGAACCATTGACATTATAGCCGCCGCGCCGGAAGACGGCGGTTTTCAGCCTGACGCCATTGAGGTGCAAAAAGGCGAAACCGTCCGCCTGCGCTTCAGCGTACCCGATGTTACGCACGGCGTAGCTATCGCCGGGCTGGGGGTTGACCTGGGACACATTGACCCCGGCCAGGTAAAAGAGGTTGAGGTTACTTTTGACCAACCGGGCAAGGTTACATTTTACTGCAATGCCTGGTGCAGCCCCAACCACTGGCGTATGCGAGGAACCATCACTATTATCGACCCTGCCGACCCCGACGCTCACCGCCGGATTGAGGCCGCCCCGGACCCGGTAATCGAGTCGCTCATTGAGCGAGAGATGGACATTGACGCACCGCACGATGCCGCCATTTCGCCCAACGAACCGGTTTCGGCGGCGGAGGGGGGACCATTGGTTGAAAATTATCGAGCCGATTTGCCGGTTGATTTTTTTGACCCCCTCTGGCTTCAACGTCAGAGTCCGGCTGAAGCATTCTCCGTTTTAAAAGAGACCCTCCCCAATTTGACGGACGCACAGCGATGGAATATCATAGCTCATCTCTGGACCGACTCCCTCGCCGAAAGCGAATTGACCTGGGCGCAAACAGAATACATCAAAAATTGCGCCGCCTGTCACGGCGAAACGGGTAATGGCGACGGCCCGGCGGCTGCGGCAATCAACGCCCAACTGGCAACCACCGCTATGAACAATGATAAAGTGGCCTCATTTGCTCCCGCCTCGCCAACTATGGGCGCCACCACAGAAATTTACTACGCCAAGCTAAGACGAGGCGGTATGGGAACCTCGATGCCCGGTTTTGGCGATATTTTTGATACGGAAGAAACCTGGCGCTTAGCCCACTATATCTGGCGGCTAACATTTGCCCCGGCCAAACCGTCGCCACAATAAAAGAGAGTAATTTTTATCTTGAGAACAACTTTGACAACTATTTTCTTTATAAGCGCCCTAGCGCTGCTTTTAACGGGGTGTGGCGCACCCGGACCACCGGAAATAGGCTCCCCCGGCCAAATAAGCCTGGTCTTTTTTTACACCGAAGCCTGAGCGCCTTGACAGAGTATGGAACTCGTCGTGAACGAGTTAGAGGCCAAGTACGGCAACCAGGTCGCTTTTAGCAGCATCAATGCCCGCAGCCAATTAGGCGCAGACGCTTACAAATTCTATTCCTTGCGCGGACACCCCATCGTTGCCATCCTAGATACAGAAGGGCAACTCATTGCCCAAATTTGGGGCAAACGGCCTATTGAAGAAGTTGAAGAACCGTTACGAAAATCCTTGGTCAATGAGTAAACGGCAAAAATCAAAACACACTCGCCAAAACCGGCGAGGGTGTTGAATAACCGTAACCATCGCGTCTCGGCTTACGTGGAAAGCCGGTGGCAATTAAGAGCGCTAAAGTATACGATGCTATGGGAAATCGGGCAAAGGGAAATACGCCGGCTATTCTTCAGCAGGCGGCTTCATCTCCAACCGGCCCAGGTAGATGAGCGCTTCCACATCCTCGGCGGCGTCGGGGGCGTAGCGATTTACAATGGCTCGCACTCGCGCCAACTCTTCTTCTGAGGCCAAACCAAGCATTCGGGAGAGATCGCCCAAATCTTGCGTTCGAGAAGACTCTATTTTCATCAAAATCAAATAAGGCAGGTCTAACACCGGATAGCCGGCCGGGTCCTGACGGGGCCGGGCCAGAGCCTCATCCAACCAGGGATAGTCGCCCAAAATAACATCCACCTCTACCCCATCGGGAGAGTGCAGAGAAAATCCGGGGACAATTGTCAGCCGGGAAACAAGCTGATAACCGGCCGTTTGCAATCGTTCCAGCGCTTTTTCTTCATTTCGGTATTGCACCAAAATATCTATGTCTTTTGTGGCTCTTTCAGGCATGTAAGCGCGGGTGGCTACTGCGCCAACCACAACCCAAGGTAAGTCATGCAAAATTGGTCGTAAATCAGGCCAGGGGTTCATTGCAGTCCTCCTCTTTAGAAATTCATGCCCACTGCCGGTACCGGGTTTAACCCGTCGCCGGCACATATTTATCATAAAACGCCGTCGCTGAGCCGGGGTAAACTGACCGTCGGGCGCAATGGCAGCAATAGCGGGGGGGATTTTCATTGAGCATTCTCCAAACTTTGTTAAACCTGTACCTAAATTATAGTTACTCCAGGATAGTTTGCAAGCAAGATAACTTGCCGCCCTTTGTATTCGTGGTACAATCGGCAGGGTTAATATGTCGTTCAAAAAAACAGACATCTTCCACAACATAGCCTCGCTCCCCTCGGCCATTCCCCAAAGGTATTTTGTCGCCAATGAGCAAGAGACGGCAGGGGCTTGCCTGACCTTTCTACGGGACAATATCCTCTACCACAAAGATGAATTGAAGCAAGAGTTTGAAACGCAGAATGTCTACCAAATCTTCGACCAAATCGCCGAAACAGTCCCCGCCGGAAGCGACCGGGTCATCTTTACCCCGTGGCTCTATGGCGAGCGAACCCCGGTTGACGATCACACGGTACGCGGCGGCTTTTACAACCTGTCGCTCCAAAACACCCGCGAACACCTTATCCGGGCTGTGTTTGAGGGGGTGGCCTATAACTCAAGATGGCTGCTGGGCTACGTCGAGAAATTTATTAAGCGACGCTTTAAGGCCATTAATATGATAGGCGGCGGAGCAAACTCAAATATCTGGCGCCAGATTCACGCCGATGTTCTTAATCGACCCATCAGGCAAGTTAAAGACCCCATCCAGGCCAACGCGCGCGGCGCGGCGTTTTTGGCGTCTGCGGCGTTGGGGTATATCACGTTTGACGACATCTCGGCGCGGATACAAATTGCCAACACCTACCAACCCAATCCCGCAAATCGGCAAATTTACGACGAGTTGTTTAAAGAGTTTGTGAATCTGTATAAACAGAACAAAAAAATCTATGCGAGATTGAACGATGAAACCAACGCAATATCAAGTTAAGCTGTGGATAGCAAACCACTGGACTTTGGTTTTTAATGGTTTTTTCTTTACTTATGCGGCTTTGCCTGTGTTAGCGCCTGTTTTATTGGCTGCCGGTTATGAGGGGCCGGCCGCCGTCATTTATCGAGCCTACGGATTTACCTGTCACCAAATGCCCTCTCACTCTCATTTTATTGCGGGGCATCAGGTGGCCGTTTGCCAGCGATGCATCGCCATCCACGTAATGCTGGCCGTAACCGGAATTATATATGCTACGCGCCTGTTTCGTGTGCCTATGTTGAGCTTTAGGTGGTTCTTGCTGTTCTTGATCCCAATGGGGATTGATGGCGGAATGGCGCTGGTCAGCGAGTTGTTGGTTGCCATTCCCATTTATCCGTTATGGATAATCGGCATTGTGATTATGGCGATAGCCGGCGTGTTGTTGCACCGCCAAAATCTGATGACCTGGCAGGTGTATCTGTTCTTTGCCGCCGGTCCTTTTTCTTTGCTTTATATCCAGATTTTTGGTCCGCATGAAAGCAATTGGCAGCTTCGGACCATAACCGGGTCTATTTATGCTGTGGGCGGCATCTGGCTTATCTATCCAATGCTAGAAGAGAGCTTCCGCGATTTACGGCGAGAAGCGCAAACCAATCTGGCCCGGCTGCAAGCATCGTAAAAGTCAAGAGGAGTCAAAAAGTGTACTTTTTGACTCCTGGATTTCCTCATTCCAACGATTTGCGTTGGCCTGCCTCCAGCACGCTCCGCGTCGATTGCGGATGGGGACGCAGAGCGTCCGGGTATGCGTTACCACGCTGGAACTGTGGTAACGAGAAAAAATTCATTGAGGGAGCGATGGATCTTATAGATTTTGTAACCAACAAACTTGGCTGAGTCAACCCGCGTATAATGTCGATGCTGGAAAAACGCCTCACATCGATTCCACTGGTCGAAAAGGAAATAGAAAAAGAGTACGGCAAAATAATGGGCAATTTAGAAGACTCGCTCAAGCCGTACAGAAACGATTTTGCCGCTTGCGCTCACATCCCCCAAATTGGCCGCAACAAGGACGAGATTATACTGCCAACGGCCATAAAGTAACATTTTTATGGGACACAGATGAACACAGATTTTACAGATTTTTGTTTAGTTTTTTACCATAATCTGTGTTTATCTGCGAAAATCTGTGTCCTATTCTCTAGCTTTCAGAATGTT
>JAJRVO010000364.1 GCA_024277275.1 Chloroflexota bacterium | reverse complement strand
GAGTAGGGTTCAAAAAGCTAAAAACCGGACTATTTTGGCCTGATTTTCTCAACAAAATTGACTTTGACCAAAGTTAGTGACACCGTCCTGCTGCTTTGTTTCCTTCCTCTGTATCGTCGTCAAAATGGTCAAAGTCGAGGAAAAACTATGCGCCGAGTGCCACGATGTGCATGGCGCGGCAGGGACATTTGTAGCTATGACCAAAGGAAACAAAGAGGGTCTTTGCCGCCTGTGCCATGTTGGCCAGGCGGGTCATGCAATTGGCGTAACATTTGGTAAAGACAGTAAGACCTATTCGCTTGAATGTACCTCCTGTCACAACGTGCATATCATCACCGGGATGTACTCGGCAACCGATCCAGGCAAGAGTCCTGTCACCAAATTATCAAATAATCTTGTTGTTTGGGGTAATGAATCAGGCGAGAAAATGGATGATTTTGCCGGCGGTGGAACTTACCGGATACCTAAAGGGGATACCCTTTCCGGCTCTCAACTCCCCGACTACCCCTCTTTTTGCCTTGACTGCCACGGCGTCCCTCAGAGCGAATTTGGACCTCATGGCGGTATTAGTTGGGGCAGTGATGATCCGCATGGATTGAACTCGGCCAATGTACCCAATGGCGGCGGTACCTGCCCTGACAGGTATACATGTGGGAAGGCTACGGCGGACTGGCCAAAGTTACCCAGGGGAAGAGGCGAGCAAATTTGGTCAAGGAATCCATATTCTCAGGAGGAAAGGATTGCCGGCGCAAACTTTGTCCTGTCCTGCTCCGATTGCCACGTAACACACGAATCAGGCATCGGCTCAAAACTTAGAAATACGGTTAATGGCGGCCCCGGCAGCGTAATCCACAACACTATGTGCAACAACTGCCACTATTATTATAGTACCTGGCATGAAGGTATGAGTTGCGGAAACGCAGGCTGCCATGGGGCCGGGGGCAATAATCCAAGGTTTGATAATACCAACACTATCCACGGCATGGATAGACGCACCGGAGACGGTAGTACCAGAATCTTTAACCGGGACCTTGTGCTTGATATGAGATTTAACGGCAACCTCAACGATTCCGGCACATTCAGGTTGCACGGAGATTGGGCCCCTGACAGCGCCCCAGGGGGTGGCAGTAAATTAATCGGCAGCTTTGCGACAGGACACGACGGCGCCCCTAACTCTGCCATACAGATTAACGGCCATTTTGTGGAGCCGGGGACAAGAAATAATGTCTGGTCAAATCATGGCGGGTATCACGGAACACACGTCTATTTTGAAATGAAGTACAACTTGAGCGTCGAGACATGGATATATCCGACAACTTATGACCGGAACGTACACGTAATTATGTCAAACGGGCCGAGTAATTCCAACTACCGGCTCGAGCTTACAAAGATGGGCAGCGACCACTATCTTGGTTTTCAGGTTAACGTCAACGGAGACGAACTTCAAGCAGATTCATACGGTTGGCGCGGGGCATACAGTACAGTACCAATTCCTCTGAACCAATGGACGCACGTAGCGGCCACATACGACGCCTCGAAATACGGCGATGATTTTAACTCGGCCGACCTTTCAGAGGGCAGGATAAGGATATATGTAAATGGCCAGGACGTAACAACAAACAGAGCGCCCAATACCAACAACTACTGGTATACCCAGCCGGGGGACGGGGAAGGAGAAGGGGAGCCGCCTCTTAACGGATCGGGATTATTTGTCGAGAGCGACGAGACATGCGGCACGCCGCCAAATGAATACCCATGCGGATGGAGATTTGTAATCGGTTCTCGCCCGTATGAATCATCTCCAGATGACTTCAAGGGCAGGATAGATGATGTAAAGATCTGGAACATTACCAAGGATACCGCCTATTTTGACATGCAGATTCCCCCCTCCATTACCAAGGTCGAAGGTATAGCCGGTTATGACCGGTTATATGTAGAGTTCTCCGAGGGTGTTTATGCAAACACAAATGGCACAGGGGATTTGCAACCATCAGATTTTAGCCTGAATAGTGACGGCAAGACAATAAATAGCATTATTCACACGGCCGGGGAAACTACAGCGACACTAATTTTAAGCGCACCCCTGAATGAGAGTGGTGATATAGGTGTTGATACCCTGGCCGCGGCCGGCAGCGCCGTCTATGACGAGTACGGCGACATCCCTGCCTTTACAGATGCTGTAACAATAACTACCCTGCCGTCTACTGAAATTACCAGTGTTGAAGGTATCGCTGGGGGTAGCAAACTCAAGGTAAATTTCTCTCACTGGGTTTTTGCAAATTCGGATAAGACAGGCGCATTAAATGCGGGCGATTTCGTCCTAACCGATGTAAACAACGATAATTCAAGAGGGATTTCGGCTGTCCAACACAGCGCAGGCGACTCGTTTGCTATCATTACAATGGACGCCCCCCTGATAAGCGCCGATATAACCGTTGACACAGTTGCAGCGGCGGGTAGCTCAATCTTTAACTCTGTTGGCTATCCCATTGGCATGACTCCTATAACAATAACCGGACTGGCTGCTCCTACAATCACAACGGTCGAAGGTCTAATCGGTTCTGATCAGATAGTAGTATATTTCTCTGAAGGCGTCTACACGGATCCTGGACAATCAGGCACGCTTCAAGCCTCAGACTTTATCCTGACAGATGCCGACAACTCCAGAGGTGTAATAAGCGTTACGCATACCGCAGGAACCGCCGCTGCAATCCTGACCCTGAGTTCAGCCCTTGACAGCAGCAATGATATTGGTGTTGACTCCCTTGCCGCAGCCGGCAACGCCATCTATAACCGTCTTGATGTTGCCATAGGGACCAGTTCCGTGACCATAACCGGAAACAACTGTCCCGCAGCAGTCGCCCGGTTTGATTTTAACGAGCCGGCCGGCAGCGCTACTGTAACAGACAACTCCGGGCTGCTTATTGGGCAGGTCGGTTATCCTGGCTTTAGCATGCTGGGAGATGGTCTTTACACCGGCGATCCAACTGAAACCGAGCTGACCTATATTGATGTTGACAATAACAACCTATGTTTAAAGAGTCCCAGAGCGCTCACCCTGGAGTCCAGATTCTTTATGGGCAATGTGGATTTAGACTATGTTGACATCAGCCCTGCAAACGGCATAGACGATGATTATGATGCCGGAGGTCCTTTCTCTAAAGATGGAGACGGCAGAAACACCACCGCCACCAGAATTGCCGAAAGGAAAAGGACCTTCCAGTTTACCATCATGAGAGCTAACTGGGCAGGAGATCAGGTTGCAGCACAGGCCGGTAAGTCACGGGTTATGTTAAAGTACAGAGTGACGGATCGGGGTTACTGCGACGGCACGTATCCGGGCGATCCTACGGTTGGCAATGGGGCCTGGATGAAGCAGATTTCTTCGGATTAACAATACCCCCTTGTCACGGGCCACTGGTATCAGGTAAAGATTGTCTATGATACCGATAAACCTCGTTTAACGGTTGACATCTTTGCCGATGACCAGGGAACGGATGGAAACAACGCCGGAGAACTCTGGTCAGGCTATAGAAATATTACCCAGTTGGATCCCGAAGAGAGCGCCGGCTGTAAGTGGGCAGCGCTACCGGGACTGGAGATGGCGACAGAAGACCAGTATCTTTACATCGGTGAAAATCCTGCTCATCAGCGACCCGGCAATGACGATCAAGGCCATTTCAAGAACACCACGCTCAAAGGAAAGATGGACTGGTTTATCTGGCAGCCTATTGCCGATTATGGAAATGTCAACTCTCCTCCGGTCGCAAATGCCGGCCCGGATCAGGGCGTCACAACATTCTCGACCGTCACCCTGGACGGCAGCGCCAGCAGCGACCCTGACGGTCAGCCGCTCAATTACGGTTGGACGCAGATAGGAGGCACATTGCCGGTTACATGGACCAGCGGCAAAACCATCAGCCAACCCACCTTCACCGCACCCGGTTCAGCCGATGTTTTGACCTTCACTCTGGTAGTGACCGACAGCCAGGGCCTGGCCTCCCCGCCTGACACCGTGGTTGTCACCGTAGGCAGCGGCTTTGTGGCAGCTATGAGCGGTAGCTGGGGCAATCCTGATACTTGGGACAGTGGTATGTTGGCTATGAACGCCGACCAGAACGGCGGCATACCCGGCCCCAACGATTTTGTCACCATCAAGGCCAGTACCGTGGTTACGGTGGATGGCAACGCGCAAAGCTACAACCTGTCCATCGAACCTGGCGCAACCCTGGTCATTCCGGCTGACAACTCTTTGACTGTCAAGGGCACAGTGGCTAACAATGGAATTCTACGCCAGAGCGTGAACTCCGTGCCCAACGGATTGACCACTGAGTTCCTCCATATAAAGAACCCCGCCGGCGCTGTCACCAAGTACCACGGGGTAGACATCCGGCCCACTTCGGGGGACATGGGGCCGACAGAAGTCACCGTATACGGCAACCAGCTTTGTTCCAACAGTCCTTTTAGGGCAATCTGGCGCTGTTGGGATATCAAGCCAAAAACGTCCCAGACAGCAACGATTACGTTCTACTACCGTGACGCTGAAGAGAACGGGCAAGATGCAGCCGATATTTGGCAGTGGAATGACGCCTCTTCCTCGTGGGAGCTGCTGAACTTCGACAGCCGTGACAAGAGCGGGGCGGAAGACAACTGGATCAAAGTATCCAGGGTGGATACCTATTCGCCTTTCAGCGGATTCAATAGTAGTGCAAGCAGTGTAGACAACATTTATCTGCCCATAATTTTGAAAGATGAAGGTAACAAATCAAAGAAATAAGACCTATCCGGATCAGCATAAAAGTAGGCATTGATATAAGTGACATTTGTCACAAATAATAAAGACACATGTCACTTATCTATAAAGAATAATTGTTTTATATTAATACTAGGGGGGTTTTATTTTTTTTGAACCGGAGATTGAGAGCAAAAATGGAGAATTCTTTGCTCTATCTAAACAGCGTTGTGCCAGAAAACTTGCCATTAATTTTTTTTGGCGCAAAATCCGTGATTTGTCCAACAATCTCTACTATGTGGGATTGTGAATTAAGTAGCAGTACCGTAGGAAGGGAACACACTTGAAAGCTAAATATTTATCCTCCCCATTTTGGCCTGCTATGCTGGTAATTGCCACGTTTTTGATCTTTATTTTTGCTACTCCAGCCCTGGCAAATAATGGCCCTCACGGTAATTATTCGCCCCTTACAGATGCTTGTGGCGGCTGCCACCGGGCGCACACTGCGGGCGGTGACAGGTTGTTACTATCGCCGATGCCCTGCTTTTGTTTTAATTGCCACGGCAGTGGCGCTCTTGGAGCCGAGACAAACGTGGTGGACGGCAAATACTCTTCTACTAACGAGGATCTTCTGGCCGGTGGCTTTACATATTACAACGCAACCGCTACCTCATCCTCCCACAG
>JAJRVO010000363.1 GCA_024277275.1 Chloroflexota bacterium | reverse complement strand
TTCCCATTTGAAGCTATCTGTTTAACGAAGGTAAAAGTAACCTTGCAAAAGAAAGTAACGTCACAACCCAAAGAGCCAGCTAACAAAAAAATTGTAGCCGAATTGCTACCCTTCCGTTTTTTGAGGTTGGTTGTGCCTGTGAAGTCACTTTGGCTTCGGGGTTGGTTGCGCTCACCCGCAATCGGCTAAATTTTGGGCGTTATGCCGCACTTTGAATGAGAAAGTATGGGGTAGAGCAGGCAACAGGGCGTAGGTGGATCCAGTCTCGCGTGACTTGAACTATTTTGTCATGT
Organism: Chloroflexota bacterium; assembly: GCA_024277275.1. Classification (GTDB taxonomy): domain Bacteria; phylum Chloroflexota; class Anaerolineae; order 4572-78; family J111; genus JAJRVO01. The sequence continues at coordinate 5,694 of JAJRVO010000363.1, read as the reverse complement.
GTCGTCGTGGACACCGGCGATCTGACCCAAGGCCAAAGCCCCCTTTTCTTTTTCTGGGGAAAGTAGTATACTTAATTCAGCGAGAGGGAAAGACCGTTTCCCCAGTTGAGTCTGAAAGTAAAAAGGAGATGCACAATGAAAACACGAGACCCCGTTTGCGGGATGGAAATTAACCCGGACGAAGCGGCCACCACGCGGCAGTCAGAGGGGCAGACCATCTACTTTTGCTCCGACTCCTGCGCCGAAAAGTTCGACGCCGACCCGCGCGCCTATCTGCACCCGGCAGAAGCGGCAGCTACAGTACGAGACCCTGTTTGCGGGATGGAAATTAACCCGGACGAAGCGGCCACCACGCGGCAGTCAGAGGGGCAGACCATCTACTTTTGCTCCGACTCCTGCGCGATGAGATTCGATAAAGAGCCGCGCGCCTACCTGCACCCCGAAGAAGCAACTCTAATCGGCTCGGCTACCACCGGCGTAAATCCGGCCCTGCCGGGGCCGGTGCAGGTCGAGTTGCCCATTGTTAACCTTGATTGCGCCTCGTGCGTTACAACCATCCAGCGCGTGCTGGAAGAAATAGAGGGCGTACACAAGGCTGTGGTCAATTTTGCTACGGCCAAAGCCTTTGTTGAGTACGAACCGGCGCAAGTTACTCTGGACGATATAGGGCAGGCTATCAAAAAGGCCGGCTACACGGTGGACGGAGCGACCATACATCTGGGCATCGAAGGGCTGCATTGTGCCTCGTGCGTGAGTTTTGTTGAGGAAACGTTGCAGGCTACGCCGGGCGTATTGCGGGCCAATGTAAACGCGGCCAGCGGCGAGGCTGCGGTTGACTATTTGCCGACTATGACTAACCTGTCCCAACTCAAAGCGGCCATTGCCTCAACAGGCTATACGGCGGTCAAGGCCCTAAGCGACGAGCCGGTGGATGCCGAACGGGAAGCGCGGGAGAAGGAATACCGGGAACTGCGTAACCGCTTTATAACGGCAGCCATTTTGGCCGTTGGCGTGCTGGTGCTGGCTTTTGCCCGCTTCATTCCCGGTCTGTCGGCCATTCCCCAACAGATAAACTGGATTCTGCAACTTGCGTTGACAACTCCGGTGCTGTTCTGGTCGGGCAGCCGTTTCTTTGTCGGGGCCTGGAGCGCCTTTCGTCACCGGGCAGCCGATATGAACACCCTCATTGCTCTGGGAACCGGCGCGGCCTACGCCTATTCGGCCATCGCCACTTTTATCCCCGGCCTTTTCCCCGCAGGACTGCGCGAGGTATATTTTGACACCACGGCCATTATTGTCGCCCTGATTCTGCTGGGGCAGGTATTAGAGGCGCGGGCCAAAGGACAAACCAACGAAGCCATTAAAAAATTAATGGGGCTGCAAGCCAAAACGGCGCGCGTTGTGCGCGACGGGCAGGAAATTGACATACCCATTGAGGAGGTTCTGGTCGGTGACACAATTATTGTCAGGCCCGGCGAAAAAGTTGCCGTAGACGGCGTGGTACTCGAAGGGAGCAGCGCCGTAGACGAAAGTATGATAACCGGCGAAAGCCTGCCGGTAGAAAAGAAACCGGACGACGAAGTTATTGGCGCAACCATCAACAAAACCGGTTCCTTTCGTTTCCAGGCAACCAAAGTGGGCAAAGATACGGCTCTGGCCCAAATCATTCAACTTGTGCAGGATGCGCAGGGAACCAAAGCCCCCATCCAGCGTATGGCCGATGTGGTATCGGGCTACTTTGTCCCCGTTGTCATCGTTGTCGCCATCCTCAGCTTTGTCATCTGGTTCGACCTGGGACCGGAACCGCAATTAACCCACGCCCTGGTTGTCGCCGTAACGGTCCTTATTATCGCCTGCCCCTGCGCTTTGGGGCTGGCTACGCCGACCAGCATTATGGTTGGCACGGGCAAAGGAGCCGAAAACGGCATTCTCATTCGCTCTGCCGAGGCGCTGGAAACAGCCCACAAAATCAACGCCATTGTTTTAGACAAAACAGGCACAATTACTGTAGGCAAGCCATCGTTGACCGATGTGGTAACCAGTAACGGCTGGACAGACAACGATCTGCTGCGGCTGGCGGCAACCGTAGAAAAGGCCTCGGAACACCCGTTGGCCCAGGCCATTGTTGACGGCGCGCAGGAACGGGGCGTATCGTTAAGCAACCCGGCCTCTTTTGAAGCAGTACCCGGCCATGGCGTTATCGCCGAAGTAGATGAACGGCAAGTGATACTGGGCAATATAAAAATGATGACCAGCAAAGCGGTGGCCCTTAACGGCCTGGAAGCCGAGGCCCAAAAGCTGGCCGATAACGGCAAAACACCGATGTATGTAGCCGTAGACGGAAAATCGGCGGGCATTATTGCCGTGGCCGATACGGTGAAAGAAGACAGTGCCCAGGCCATTACCTCGTTGCAACAATTGGGGCTGGAAGGGATTATGCTGACCGGCGACAACCGGCGTACAGCCGAAGCCATCGCCCGCCAGGTAGGCGTAGACCGCGTACTGGCCGAGGTACTGCCCGAAGACAAATCTCACCAGGTGCAGCTACTTCAGGCCGAAGGCAAAACGGTGGCTATGGTCGGTGATGGTATCAACGACGCCCCCGCCCTAGCCCAGGCCAATGTCGGACTGGCGATTGGCACCGGCACCGATGTGGCTATTGAAGCCAGCGACATCACCCTTATCAAGGGCAGTTTGCAGGGTGTGGTAACGGCCATTGAGCTGAGCAAGGCCACAATGCGTAATATCAAACAAAACCTGTTCGGCTCATTTATCTACAACTCGTTGGGTATCCCGGTTGCAGCCGGTCTGCTCTACCCCTTCTTTGGCATCCTGCTATCGCCCATTATCGCTTCGGCAGCAATGGCCCTGAGCAGCGTAACCGTAATTAGCAACGCCCTGCGGCTGCGGGGTTTCAAACCATCGGCGTACCATCGGCGCGATGCGTAAAATTTGGACTTGGAGGCAACTATGACTATTATTCAGATTATTGTAACCATTGGCGGGCTGGGATTATCGGCCCTGGTTATCTGGTACTTCTTTTTCTCAAAAGCAACCGGCGCGCGGGCAGCAGCAGGCATTGGCGGCGTACAAGAAGCGCAAATCCTTGTTAAAGGGGGCTACACACCCGATGTTTTGGTCGTTAAGGCCGGCCAACCGGTGCGCTTCAACTTTTTGCGGCAAGAAACGGCCTCCTGCTCTGAGATGGTTCTCTTCCCCGACTTTGACCGTTCGGCCAAATTGCCGCCGGGCGAGGTAATCCCCATTGAATTTACCCCCGAAACAGCAGGCGAGTATGAATTTACCTGCCAGATGGGTATGTTCAGAGGCAAATTGATTGTAGAGTAACGGTGGATAATTTAAAAACAGGGCGCTCTTGTATAAATAATGAGGGACTCCCGAATTTATTCGGGTTACCCCTGCAAGCGGATTGAATTCCGCACCCCTATGCAGTAGCCCCAAAATAAGGTGCATAAGGAGGCACAAATGGCCGATAAAAAAATTCTGGTTTATACCCAACCCGGCTGACTGTTCTGTGGCCGGGTGAAAGAGTTTCTTTCCCAAAGGAGAGTCCCCTTTAACGAGCGTGACATCTCGCAAGACGCGGAAGCGCTGGCAGAACTGGAAGCGCTGGGAGTGATGACCACGCCGGTAACGGTTATGGGCGATGAAATAATAATCGGTTTCGACCAGGCCAGGCTGGAACAACTGGCAAATTGAGAGGGGGTACGAAAAGATGTTCGGCAAACTGTTTGGGTGCCTGCCCAAAGTAGTTATCTACACCCAACCCACCTGAGCCGATAGTCACGCAGCAAAGAGTTTCTTTGCCGGTCAGGGGATTGAGTATGTGGAAAAGGATGTAACCACCGACGAAAAAGCGATGCAGGAATTGACCAAGGTAATCGGCCGCTTTGCAACACCTACAATTGTTATCGACCGGGAAGTTTTTCTGGGCTTTGCGGCTAACCTGTCGCGCATTGAGGAGAAATTACTATGAAATATAAAATGCTTGGAGCAGGATTAATTCTGGTAGCGCTGCTGGTAGCCGCCTGCAACTCGTTGAGCCTGGGTGGTGGCCGTTACACCTCCAACGGCGAACGTATCTATATGAGCGGTACCAGCGTCAATGGACGCATCAGCTACAGCGGAGGAAATATCGGTAACGGAATGATGGGCGGCCAACAACTGGCCTGCGCCAGTTGCCATGCCCCCAATGCGCGGGGCGGCCCACACGTGATGCACATGACTGCCATGAACGCTCCCGACATCCGTTGGTCCACCCTGACCGAAGCCGGGCACGGTGACGACGGCGACCATGACCAGTCCGGCGAGATGGAGCATCCGCCCTACGACAAAACAACCTTCAAGCGGGCCGTAACCCAGGGACTGGACCCCGGCGGCGAACCGCTGGATGATGATATGCCTCGCTGGCGTATGTCGGAACAAGACTTGGACGACCTGATTGCCTTTCTGCAGACTATGGATTGAGAGATATGACTAAAGAGCGCGTAAAGGTACTGCACCGCCGCCCCCGAACATGGTATGGCCTGCCCGTTGACATCACCGTTGCCGGCAACCATTGGCATCGGGTTGTTGTATTGGGTTTGCCGTTACCCCATCTGGGTCTGGTCAACTTTTTTGCCCGTCAGGGTTTGCCGGTGGATGAACGTCTGGCTTTAACCTGGCGGCACGAGTTCGGCCACTTGCAGATGCTCCCCGTGATGCTGGCGCACTTGTTGCTTATTCTGTGGCCTCGTGGCCGGCAAAACAAATCCCGTTGGGTACGCCTGCCGGTTGGATTTATTGCCCATCAGGCCCTCTGGGAGATTGCCGCCGAAAGTTATGTTGTGGCCGGTAGCGGGCCGGAGAATTTCCGCTCTCGCTCCCGGACAAGTTGGGTGATTTACATTGCATTGTGGGTCGTTATGACCTTTCTCGCTGTGGCCGGCACCATGTTTATGTGGGGCAAAAAGCAATCATCCTGACAAGTAAAAAGCAGGTAAGGCCAAACCAAAGTTTGGACTCCTGTTTTCAAAGAGATATCTGTAAACTTTCCCCGTTAACGACGCTCCCGTAAACTGGAGAATGAAAAATATAATAACCTTTAACCTAAATTAACAAAGGAGAATGTTAAAATGAGTGAAAATGTAATGGATTATGCCTTTAGAACCCGGCTGGATATGCCTTACGAAGAGGCTGTATAAAAAGTAGTTGCGGCGCTTAAGGTTGAAGGTTTTGGCGTGCTGACCGAAATTGACGTGCAGGCCACCCTCAAGAAAAAGCTGGACGTAGATTTTCGCCGCTACGCCATTCTGGGCGCCTGCAACCCGCCGCTGGCCCACCAATCCCTCCAGGCCGAGATTGAGATCGGGCTACTGTTGCCCTGCAATGTTATTGTCTACGAGGAAAATGGCGGCTGTGTGGTCTCAATCCTGCACCCCATCGCTATGATGAGCGTAATCGACAACCCAGACTTGGAGCCTGTGGCCGAGGAGGCGCGAACCCGACTAGAGCGGGTTATCAAGGCACTGAACGTTTGACAAAGAAACAACAGGAATTCCCTGGCCCCTGCGAATCATCACCAGGGAATTCTCACTATTTTGACTGCTGAGAGAGATCGCAGACCCTTGATGCCCCTCCAGTGCGTTACGACAGAACGCTGGGTTGGAGGAAGTTGAGGTCAGGTGGGATGGT
>JAJRVO010000362.1 GCA_024277275.1 Chloroflexota bacterium | reverse complement strand
GATTGAGCAAGATGGTCGAGCGCTGCTCATCAAACGCGCCATCAGACCGGCTAAAGGCAGTTGGTGTTTTCCCGGCGGCTTTGTAGAAGTGGGCGAGACCCCGCAACAAGCCGCCATCCGCGAGTGTAAAGAAGAAACCGGGCTTGACGTGGAAATCACCGGCTTGATAGACGTCTTTTACTACGAGGATTATCGAGGCGGCGGGGTGCTTATTATGTACAAGGGCAAAGTTGTCGGGGGGCAAGCCCGCGCCGACAACGAGGTCGCAGAAATCGGCTTTTTTGGGCCGGATGAGTTGCCGGAAAATATTGTTTTTGATTCAAACATCAAAACCCTGGCTCGGTGGCGTGAGGGTAAGATTTAACGCGCCGCAGGCCGGGGGGCTTGGGGGGTAGTTCCCCCAACTCCCCCCCCCCACATTTTTGCACAAGACGAAAATGTGGGGGCGCAAGAAGTTTAAGGGAATAAAAAATGACCAAAATTCTGGCTATAGAAACCTCGTGCGATGAAACAGCCGCCGCAGTTATTGAGGACGGCTTTCGTATTCATTCAAATGTGGTGGCTTCGCAAATTGATATTCACCGGCGCTATGGCGGCATCTTTCCCGAAGTGGCCTCGCGCCAGCATATTTTAGCCATCGGCACGGTGGTACAGGATGCCTTAATTGAAGCCCGCACCGGCTGGAACGATTTAGACGCGGTAGCAGTCACTTACGGGCCGGGTCTGGCCGGAAGCCTGCTGGTTGGCGTTAATGCGGCCAAAGGCATTGCTATGGCCCGCGAACTGCCCCTGATTGGGGTTAATCATCTGGAGGGACATTTATACTCCAACTGGCTGGATGCTACGGACAAAAATCGCCCGCCACGCAAGAAATTTCCCGCGCTTTGTCTCATTGTGTCGGGGGGACACACAGAATTGGTTCTGATACGCAATCACGGCAACTACCAAATTCTGGGCCGAACCCGTGACGACGCGGCGGGCGAAGCATTTGACAAGGTGGCTCGCTTGATGGACGTTGGTTATCCCGGCGGCCCGGCTATTGAGGAAGCGGCCAAAGGCGGCAACCCCGCCGCTCACAAGTTTCCACGGGCCAAGTTGGGCGACTCATTTGATTTTAGCTTTTCCGGACTAAAAACCGCTGTGTTGCGCGTGGTACAAAAATATACCAAAGTCGATAAACTGCATCACCCCGGCAATCTAAATAAGGACTCCGCCCAACTCCCGCTGCGCACAATGCCCGTGGCCGACATCGCCGCCTCGTTTCAGATGGCGGTGGTTGATGTTTTGGTTAGCAAAACCAAAGCGGCTGCCGATGAATATGACGTCGCCGAAGTCTTGCTGGCGGGCGGCGTGTCGGCCAACACCCTGCTCCGCAACAAAATGATGGCCGGTATTGATAGGCCGGTGTTGGTTCCACCACTCTCCCTGTGTACCGACAACGCGGCTATGATTGGCGCGGCAGCTTATTGGCGTTTGCAAGCCGGCCACACCGCCGGTTGGGATTTGGATGTTATCGCCAACCTGCGGCTGGAATAATCCACGAGAAGGAGACCCGAACCTGAAATGAAAATAGAAGAATTGGCCTGCTCTAACTGCGGCGCGCCGCTGCCCGGCGATTTCGTCCCGAATCAACAAATTGAATGCGCCAATTGTGGTTCAATCTTTATTGCCACCGGCCCGGAAGTTGACGATGATACTATTACCTGTCCTGGCTGTCGCACGGTAAACGACGCCGAAAAACGGTTTTGCTCAAGCTGCGGCGAGGCGTTAAAGGTAGATTGCATTTTATGTCACACCCAAAATAAAGTTGGAATCACGCATTGCGTCACTTGCGGAGCGCATCTTGAACGCGCGCGGGCCAAGCGTGAAAGGTCGCTGGAAAAGAAGCGGCAACTACAGCAAGAACGCAGCCAGAGACTCAAAGAAAAAAAAGCGCGTCAAAAAGAAGAAAAACTAAAAAAACTTCTTGATGACCTGGACGAACCGGAAAATCACGCTTTTGCCATTTACCAGATTAACCAAATGGGTGTTGACGCGGTAAAGGCTCTCATTGAAACCTTGCTAAATGATACCGACCCGGATGCCCGCTACGGGTCGGCCAGAGCTTTGGGCCAAATTTGCAGCGAGCACGATGTCAAGGGCCTTATCAAAGCCAAAGCGGCCAAAGCATTAGTTACAGCCCTGGTCGATTCCGAAGCGGCGGTGCGCTATTGGTCTGCTGATGCGCTGGGAAAATTTGGCGGGAAAATTGCAATTGAGCCTTTGGCGGCGTTGCTTAATGACCCTCACCCCGGCGTTCGCAAACAGGCCAGACACACCCTACAGGCAATTGGCGGCAAACGAGTCAGCGAACTCCTGGCTAAAACAGACAAAAAATCCAAAGGCCTGATGGGCTGGATAAAAGGAAACTAAATGCCCAAAAAGACCATACTTTACACCGGCGCCGGCGACGAAGGTTACACCAGTCTTTTGGGCAAGGAGCGAGTACCCAAATATGATTTGCGTCCGGAGGCATACGGCGCTGTTGATGAATGTAGCACCTTTATGGGTCTGGTCAGGGCCGACCCTGCCGCCAGCGGACGCACCAAAAACCTGATACTGGAAGCTCAACGTGATTTATGGCTGCTTATGGGCGAGTTAGCCACAGCGCCGGACGTAGAACTCCCCAAACGTCTTGAAGCCGAGCGAACTGCCTGGCTTGAACGGGAAACCAGTAAACTGGGTGAAGAGTTTCCTCCGTTAACTCAATTTGTCATCCCAGGCGACACCCAAATTGGCGCGCAGTTGGATGTAGCCCGCACTATCATTCGGCGGGCAGAGCATCACGTGTCGAAGTTGGTCCACGAGGGACTTTTGAAAAACAAAGAGATTATTAGATACCTCAACCGGCTCTCATCGATGCTCTTTGCCCTGGCCCGTTACGAAGAAAGTCTGGCCGGTCAGCAAAGCACAATAGCCAAAAATGGTAACCACCTACCTTGAGCCAAATACGGCGCTTTAGTACGGGTAATTGGTTATTAGTAATTAGTGATTGGGCCAAATTACCAATTACCATTTACTAATTACCGCTATATTCAACATCTAAGTTAGCACAGCTAGTACACGGCGTCGTAAATCCTTCGGTAGTTTATGGAGTGAAAAAGTGCACTTTTTCACTCCATAAACTAAGCAACGCGCTGCTTGTAACTACCGAAAGACTTCCGCCAAGCTGTACTAGGTAGTTACCAAAAATGTAAAGAAATGATTAGACGAGGAGAAAATGACCGTTTCAATGTTCCAAAAACAAGCCTATACCTTTGATGATGTTTTATTATTACCCGGCATGTCCGAGGTGCTGCCTCACCAAGTCAATTTGCGTACCCGTTTGGTTCGCGATATCTGGCTCAATATCCCCCTGCTTTCGGCGGCAATGGATACCGTGTCCGAAGCCAGGCTGGCTATTGCCCTGGCCCGTGAAGGCGGAATCGGCGTTATTCACCGCAACATGTCTATAAAATCGCAAGCAGCCGAGGTGGACCGGGTAAAACGCTCTGAAGCGGGAATGATTACCAACCCCATCACCCTTAATCCCACCCACACCCTGGCCGATGCCGAAGAGATTATGGCTCGTTACCACATCTCCGGCGTCCCCATTACCGACCCCGATGATGAAGGACGGCTGGTAGGCATCTTGACCAACCGCGACATGCGGTTTGCCGATAACTGGGACCAACTTATTGCCGATTATATGACGTATGAAAACCTGATAACAGCCCCCCTTGGAACCACGTTGGATGAAGCCAAACAGATTCTGCAAAAACACAAAATTGAAAAACTGCCGTTGATAGACGACCAGGGCTATCTGAAAGGACTGATTACCTTCAAAGACATCAGCAAGAAGCGAGATTATCCCCTGGCCTCGGTTGACGACCAGGGCCGGTTGCGCGTGGCAGCCGGATTGGGTGTCGGCGATGATTACCAGGAGCGATTGGCCGCCCTGGTTAAAGCGGGCATAGACGCCGTTGTGGTTGACACCGCGCACGGCCACTCGCGGAAAGTGCTTGACGGGATTGGCTGGGTTCGCTCAACCTACCCGGATTTGCCGGTTATTGGCGGCAACGTCGCCACAGCCGAGGGAACCAATACCCTGATTGAGGCCGGAGCTGAAGCCATTAAAGTGGGCGTAGGAGCCGGTTCTATTTGTACGACGCGGATAGTGGCCGGAGTAGGCGTCCCTCAGTTAACGGCTATTGTAGAGTGTGTTAGGGTAGCCAAAGAGCATGATATACCCGTTATTGCCGATGGCGGCATTAAATACTCCGGCGACGCCACCAAAGCCCTGGCCTCCGGCGCAAATTGCGTTATGCTGGGCAGCCTGCTGGCCGGAGTTGAAGAAGCCCCCGGAGAAATTATTGTGTACGAGGGACGCGCCTACAAAGATTATCGGGGTATGGGCAGCATCGGCGCTATGAGCGCGTTTAGCAAAGACCGTTACGGCAGCGGCCAAAAATCAGACAGCGGCAAAACCGTACCGGAAGGAATTGAAGGGCGGGTTCCCTTTAAGGGCAAACTAAGAGATTTTGTTTACCAATTTGTTGGCGGCGTGCAGGCCGGGATGGGCTACGTGGGCGCCATCAACCTGGACGAATTGCGCACCAAAGCCAAATTTGTCACCATCAGAAATGCCGGTTTAAAGGAGAGCCATCCCCACAGCGTTGTGTTGACTAAAGAAGCGCCAAACTACAGCCCGCAGTAAAATGGGGTGGTTCATTGGGCACGGGAATTAACTTTACACCTTAGGTAACTATTCAGCCGCCTTCTACCTGGCTCATTGTCAGCCGGTAATTAGTAAATGGTAATTGGTAATTGGGCCAAATTAATTACTATTTACTAATTACCTGTTATGAAGCGTCACATCTTGCTCAAGCTGTTTAGTTACCTCATTGTGAACCATCCCCCGCAGTAAAATTGACTCTTCTAACCACTTTGCATACAATGAGGCCATTATAACGATTGTGATATTTTGAACTGTTCAATGGGTAGAAAAAACCTGTTACCCAATCAAAAAAATGAACAAGCTCCTTTTCTGATAATCGGGGTGGGGCTTAGGGCTTATGCTTTTGCCGCCTCACCCTATCTTGTGCTACGCGCCTCAACTCCCGCTATCTCTGTGTGGCGGGAGTTTGCTTTTTGCCTCAAACAAATTTTGCCACACCTATGTAAAGGATATCTTTATGGAGGAACACCCACCTAACCTGGAACGCCAACAAATCTTCCGCGTCGAGCTAACCCCTCGACCGGCGGAGTTAGAAACAAACAGCAATGCGTTGGTCAAAGCGACCCATCAGCTAGGTATCACCACTCTTAAAACCTGTTCGATGAGCCGTCTTTTCTTTTTACAAGGCAATTTAACGCTGCCCCAGGCCACTCAGCTTGCAGAAACGCTCTTGGTCGACCCGGTTACAGAAACCTTTACCGTAACCAAGCAAGACAGCAGAGGTGCGGGGGAGCAGGGGAGCAAGGGAGCAGGGGAGCAGGGGAGCAGAGGAGCAAGGGAGCAGGGGAGTAAAACAAAGAATCCCCCAATCCCCAATCCCCAATCTCCAATCTCCAATCTCCAATCTCCAACCCCAAAATCCAAAATCCAAAATCCAAAATCCAAAATCGAAGTCACGCTACTGCCAGGCGTTACCGACCCGCCTGCCGAAAACCTGCGCCGAGCCGCGCATCTTTTGGGCTGGACCGGATTGACCCAAACCGCCACCGGGCAACGTTATCTACTAACCGGCCCGCTCACCAAGGCAGAGTTGCAACGCCTTGCCATCGAAATCTTCTCTAACCCGGTTGTCCAGCGAGTCGCCCTAAACCAACCAATTACCGCGCCCTTCTTTGCCTACCAGCAAGCCGATGACACCGTCGAAACCATTACGCTGCAAAACGCCGACGACGACAGTTTGCTTGAAATCAGCGCGACCCGTCGCCTGGCGCTTAACCTGGCCGAGATGCAGGCTATTCGGGCCTACTACCAACAAGAAGGACGCGACCCAACCGACCTTGAATTGGAGATGCTGGCCCAAACGTGGAGCGAACACTGCGTCCACAAAACGTTTAGGGCGACTATTACCTACACCGGCCCCGAACCTGGCGCCGCCCCGGATGCTCCTGCGGTGACTCAAACTATCAACGGCTTGCTCAACAGCTACATTCGGGCCGCTACCGAACAGGTCGCCAAGCCGTGGATTCGTTCTACCTTTGTGGACAACGCCGGAATCATTGCCTTTGACGACGCCTGGGATTTGGCTTTTAAAGTCGAAACTCACAACCATCCCTCTGCGCTGGAGCCGTTTGGCGGGGCCAACACCGGCGTAGGCGGCGTAGTGCGCGACGTGTTGGGCGTTAGCGCCCGGCCCATTGCCAACACCGATGTGCTTTGCTTTGGCCCGCCCGACCTACCGGAAACCGATTTGCCCTCCGGCGTCCTCCACCCGCGTCGCATTGCCGACGGGGTAGTACACGGCATTGAGGATTACGGCAACAAAATGGGCATTCCTACCGTCAACGGGGCAATTTTGTATCACCCCGGTTACACGGCCAACCCGTTGGTTTACTGTGGCTGCCTGGGTTTACTCCCCCGCAACAGCCATCCCACCAGCCCCCAGCCGGAAGACCTGATTATTGTTATTGGCGGGCGCACAGGCCGCGACGGGCTGCGCGGCGCAACTTTTTCCAGTATGGAGATGGACCAGACCACGGGCGATATTGCCGGCAGCGCGGTTCAAATCGGCCACCCAATTAACGAGAAACAAGCGCTGGAAGTGGTTCTACGCGCCCGTGACGAACAACTCTATAACGCCATCACCGATTGCGGCGCAGGTGGCCTATCTTCTGCGGTTGGGGAAATGGGGGAACATCTAGGCGCGGAGGTGCAACTGGAAACCGTGCCGCTTAAATACCCCGGTCTGCGTCCCTGGGAGATTTGGCTCAGCGAAGCCCAGGAACGGATGGTGCTGGCCGTTCCTCAGGACAAGTGGCCTCGCTTGCAATCCATCTGCATTGGGCAAGACGTGGAGGCCGTCTGCATCGGACGTTTTACATCAACCGGACGCTTGCAGTTACGCTACGGTGAGCGTAAAGTTGGGGACCTTAGTTTTGATTTTCTGCACAACGGCATCCCGACCAGGCATATGGAAGCCTTCTGGCAGCCACCGGCCTCTATTTCAAAAACAAAATCCGAGGTTTGGTCCGATACCCTAGAGCTTACTCTGGATTCCGGCAAACCGGCCCAATCGCTGCTAACCTTGCTCTCCCACCCTAATATCCGCAGCAAAGAGGCTGTCATCCATCGCTACGACCACGAGGTTCAGGGAGGCACGGCGGTGAAGCCGCTGGTCGGAGTCGACAACCACGGCCCCGGCGATGCCACCGTCTTGATACCGCTAGACGTGCAGGGGAGCAGGGAAGCAAGGGAGCAGGAGGGCAGAGGAGCAGGGGAGCAGGGGAGCAAGGGTGCGGGGGAGCAAAGGTGCGGGGGAGCAAATCTCAAATCCCCAATCTCCCAACCCAAAATCCAAAATCCAAAATCCAAAATCCAAAATCAAGGCGTCGCTCTTTCCGTCGGCATCTGCCCTGCCTACGGCGAACTGGACCCCTACGCAATGGCCTGGGCCGCCATTGATGAGGCTATGCGAAATTTAATTGCCGTCGGCGTTGACCCGGAGCAGGTAGCTTTGCTGGATAACTTCTGCTGGGGCAATCCCAACCTGCCTGACCGCCTGGGGAGTTTGGTTCGCTGCGCCCAAGGATGTTACGACGCCGCCGTTGCTTACGGAGCGCCCTTCATTTCCGGCAAAGACAGCCTTAATAACGAATACACCGGCGCCGATGGTCGCAAACACGCCATCCCCGGCACGCTTTTGGTTTCTGCTGTGGGCATTGTCCCCGATACTGCAAAAACCGCCACGATGGATTTGAAACAAGCGGGCAATCTGCTCTACATTGTTGGCGATACCCGT
>JAJRVO010000361.1 GCA_024277275.1 Chloroflexota bacterium | reverse complement strand
GCCCACTCATCATCCTTTAGCGACTCCATCACTTCCAGGGTTTTGGCGCGGGTTTGAGCCAAACCTTCCAGCAACTCCGGTAGCGGTCGAGCGCCCATCCGCTCTTTTAAGCCCGCGTTCCACTTCTCCAAATCAAACCCTTTCGGCAGGGGTTCTTTCCCTTGCCGGATTTTGTGGACGTGAATGCTCATCCCCCTTTCATTTTCCAACAGATGAGCGACAATATCCAGAGCAGTCCAGGTGTTTCCCTCGCTGATGACGGGGGCTTGCAGTTGTTCCTCAGTTAGCGACGTTACCAGATTTTGAAAACTCGTTCTGGCCTGGGTTATTTTTTGTTTGTATTGCGTCTGCTTGTCTACGGTCATCGTTATGCCTTTCTTTAAAAGATCTAAAATCGTAACTACCTGCCTTAAGCCAAATACGGCGCTTTAGTACGGGTAATTGGTTATTAGTAATTAGTGATTGGACCAAATTACCAATTACCATTTACTAATTACCGCTATACTCAACATCTAAGTTGGCATAGCCAGGTAGTTACCCAAAATCCAAAATCGGTTCAGGGTCTTATCTGGCCGTTGCCCCAGACCACCCACTTGTACGTGGTCAACTCTTTTAAGCCCATTGGGCCGCGGGCGTGCAGCGGCTGCGTGCTAATGGCGACTTCTGCGCCCAGGCCAAATTGCCCCCCGTCATTAAAGCGGGTGCTGGCGTTAACAATAACCGCCGCCGAATTAATCTCGTTGGCAAAACGCATGGCGGCAGTGTAGTCCTCGCTGATGATGGCTTCGGTGTGGCCGCTGCCGTGGGCGTAGATGTGGTCAATCGCTTCGTCAAGGTCGTCTACCACTTTGACCGCCGCCACCAGCGCCATAAATTCGGTGTCAAAGTCATCGGGGCCGGCAGGTTTGGCAGCCGGGTGGTCTTCTAAAATAGTCAAGGCGCGCGGCTCGCACCGAATTTCAACATTGTGTTCGGCCCAGGCGTCGGCTATGCGGGGCAGTATTTGGGGAGCAATGGCTTGATGAACCAGCAGGGTGTCCATTGCGTTGCAAACTGAGGGACGCTGCACTTTGGAATTTACGGCGATGGGGATAACCTTGGTTAAATCGGCGGCTACATCGACGTAAACGTGACAAATGCCAATACCGCCGGTGATGACGGGCACGCTGGCATTATCAATAGCAAATTGGTGCAGAGCCGCGCCCCCGCGCGGAATTATGATGTCGATAAATTCATTAGCCCGCAGCATCTCCTTAACCAGGCTGCGGTCAGTCGACTCAATCAGTTGCATGCTCTCCGGGGGTAATCCGGCGGCTTCGCAGCCCAGCCGTACCGCCTGGGCAAAGGCCCGGTTAGAGTAAGCCGATTCCCTGCCGCCTCGTAAAATGGCCGCGTTGCCGCTTTTAAGACACAGGGCAGAGATATCAATTGTCACATTGGGGCGGCTCTCGTAGATTACGCCAACTACGCCGATGGGAATGCGTCGTTTGCTAATTTGCAGACTATTGGGCAACCGCCGGCTTTCAAACTCTTCGCCCACCGGGTCGGGCAAGTTGACGATGGATTTAACATCGTTGGCTATGCTTTCCAGGCGGGGGGCCGTGAGCAATAGCCGGTCAAGCAAGGCTTCGCTCAAACCGTTGGCTCGACCCGCGTCAATGTCTTTGTCGTTGGCTTCCAGGATGATAGGCTCTTGTTCCATAATGGTTTCGGCGATGGTTATAAGCGCCTTATCTTTGGTGGCGGTGTCAAGCGTTGCCAAAACACGAGCCGCCTTTTTAGCGGCTTTACCTTTGATTAAGAGTTCGTTGTTCATATAATGAAACCCTTTCTGTTTGGAGATACTATAACATTTGAAAAGGAAATGTACCAATAGACTCTAACTTTTGATGTGGGTTTACACATACACCCGCAATAGTGTGGCCGGGGTGGTTGCCCTTATCTCAAATTTACCGAGTGTGGCCGGTAACAAGGTGAACTGGATAGCCGGTAAATCCAGGGGTTGACCGGCCCAAATCACTTGGCTGTGGCCCGACATCGTTCCCCAAATTTCAAAGGTGTTGCCGTCGCACATTCCTTTGAAGGCCCCATTTGTCCGCTGAAAAGAGATTCGCTCCACGTTGAAGTAGGGACAGGCGGTGATGCGCTCGCGTTTAAAGTCATCGTTTTCTTCAAGCAGTTCAGGAACGTATGCGCCCGGCTCTATCTGGTCAAAATTAATCACGTCAATGGCTTTGTCGATATGAAGAGGGCGCGGCTTTCCGTCCGCCCCGGGCCGGTTCCAATCATAAACGCGGTAGGTGGTATCGGAGTTTTGCTGGATTTCGGCCAGCAGAATTCCTTCCATGATGGCGTGAACAGAGCCGGAGGGGATGAAAACGGCGTCGCCGGCTTTAACCGGAAGCTGATGCGAGCAGGACTCTAACGCGCCGGCTTCAAGACTTTGCCGAAAGGAGGCGGGTGTGACGCCCGGCTTGAGACCATAGATGAGACAAGCCCCCGGTTCGGCGTGGAGAATGTACCACATCTCGGTTTTACCGAGTTCGCCGTTTTCATGCTTGTTGGCGTAGTCGTCGTTGGGGTGGACCTGCACAGACAGGCGTTTGTTGGCGTCCAACAGCTTGATCAATAACGGAAACTTGCCTCGCTCCAGCATAGCCCGTGATCGGCTGCCGACCAAATCAACGCCCAGCAGGTCTAATATTTGCGGCAATGTTTGTCCGGCCAAAGGGCCGTTATTAACCGTGGTAGGCGACGATGGGCGTCCGGAGATATCCCAACTTTCTGCAATAATGCCTGGCGGGATAACGCGCCTCAATTTTGTCTCAAGATTGCGCCCGCCCCAAATGTAATCCCTAAAAACAGGGAAAAATGTAAGTGGATATATAATTTTGTTCATAATTGACAATTGTGGCTCATGACCTCTTTTTGGTCAAATTATATCTTTTCAAAAGTTCTTGCTATTTGAAATTCAGCGTGTTATAATCATCCCTCGTAATCCAGCAAAAAAATTTGCATTGCGTAAGGAGATTGGGCTATGGTAAAAAGAACGCCAGAAGAAATTCAGGCACAGCGCGAAGCCTGGCTTGCCAAAAAGGCCGCGAAAAAGACGGCGCAAGCGCCTCCGCCTGCGCCGGCCCCAGCGGCAAAACCTGAACCGGCGGCAAAACCTGAACCGGCGGCAAAGCCGGATGCAACGCCTGAAGCAGCGCCTAAAGCGGATAAACCTGCCCCCGCCAAACCCAAAGCAACACCCAAGCCTAAAGCGGCCCCCAAACCTGCTCCAAAAAAGAAAGCGGCTCCGGCCCCTGAACCGGTCGATCCAAATATTTCCCGCCGTGAGTTGTTAAATTATGCCTGGCTGGCTTCAATTGGACTGTTTGCGGTTGAGACCGTTGGCCTTAGTTTGTGGTTTGCCTTTCCAAACTTTAAACAAGGGGAGTTTGGATGGGCGTTTCCTATAGGCTCTGCTCTTAACGTTTTGCCGGAGGTTAATGCCGACCCTGTGCCTTTTACTGACGGCAAGTTTTGGCTGGTAAACCTTGATACAGAAGGACCCAATGGCGAAAAGCGCAAGGGAATTATGGCCCTATTTAAGGTTTGCACCCACCTGGGCTGTCTTTATGACTGGATTCCCGTCACAGGTCGTTTTGAATGTCCTTGCCACGGCTCAAAATTTTCTCTTACCGGCGATTATATTGCCGGTCCGGCCCGGCGCAGTTTGGACCGTTTTGTGATTATTGCCCAATCGCCGGATGGGTCCGAAATACAAACGGATGCCGACGGCAATCCCCTGGAAGTAAATGGCGACGAAATATTGGTTATTGATACCGGCCAACGGATTTTGGGGTCATCTGATATAACGCCTGCCTAATTTAGAGACACGAAAAAATAAAGTATCCCGGACGGAATGTGGTAGCCGGTTGTCGGTAGTCAGTAATTAGTAACTGGTAATTGGTGATTGGTGATTGGTAGCGAGTAATAACCGCTAACCGCTAATTTTCCTGCACAGGAGGATGACAGATGTATATCCCAGGAATGGGTTTTGTAAACAACCTTTTTGAAAAGGGCGTAAAACAAACTGTCGGCGATAAAATAGATGAAACCACGCGAGCGGTGCTGGCGGGTATTGGCGTTAAAGAAGCCCGCGCCCTGCTTAGAGGCGATGGGCCTACCGAGAAGCCAAACCCCCGTTACCGGGCGCAGGTAAAGTCATTTTTGTTGCATGTGCGTCCCAAATTTTATCAGGAAGGGTCAACCTGGTTTACGCATACCTTTCGCTTAGGTTTTTTGACAACCTTACTGTTTGTGATTGAAACGATTACCGGTTTAATTCTGATGGTTTACTACACCCCCTCGCCGGATGTTGCCTATTATGATATGCTGGATATCTTGGGCAATGTAAATTTCGGTAAATTCTTGCGTGATATGCACCGCCTGGGGGCAGAATTAATGGTGATATTTGTGGTGCTGCATATGGTTCGGGTTTACTTTACCGGGGCCTATAAGCACCCCAGGCAATTTACCTGGCTAACGGGTGTGGTGTTGCTCCTTGTCACCCTTTTCCTTAGCTTTAGCGGTTATTTGCTGCCCTGGGATCAATTGGCTTTTTGGGCGGTGACAATTGGCACCAGCATGGCCGAAGCCGCTCCGGGTATAGGCTATCAAACAAACTTGATTTTGCGGGGTTCTCAAGATATTGGCGCAGGCGGTTTACTAAGATTTTATTTGCTGCATGTTTTGCTTTTACCCCTGGCGGCCATTATCTTTATCAGCGTTCATTACTACAAGGTTTCCCGCGAGCACAGCATCTCGCTGCCGGCGGTCATTGAAGAAGAGGATGCCCCCCCCGAAAAGGTTGCCGCCGCCAAAAAGCGGATTGACCTGTTGCCTGATTTAGTGACCAGCGAGCTTATGTGGGTGGCGCTGATGATGATGGGTATAGTTGTTTATATTTCCTTCTTCTACTCGGCGCAACTGGAACATCATGCCGATCCGCTGAAAACGCCCCTGCATACTACCGCCCCGTGGTACTTCCTGTGGTTGCAAGGTATGCTCAAGCTAGGCGACAAACAGTTGTGGGGGGTTGTTGTACCTACTGTAATTTTCTTGATCCTCTTTGCCGTACCCTATCTTGACCCCGGCCCCAGTCGCCTGGCTAAAAACCGAAAAGTGGGCGTAACGGTTGGCTTGCTGATAACAATAACCATTCTGGTGCTTAGTTTTATGGGAACCGGTTTGTGGGGGGTGGCTGCTCCTCCCCCTGTAGAGTTGGTTCAAGAGTTCATTCCTGAAGAGGGCGTGGGTGAGATAAGAGAGATTCCCTATGACGAATTGTTTACCGGCAAGTATGATACCCTGGACCCTTCAACATATCCCGGCGGTAATTTGGGACACGTTTTAGAAGACATCGAAGAAGCTGTTCATCGAGAGAGCGAAAAACCTGATAACAACTTCTTTAATGGCAGTATGCAGGTCAAAATAGAACAGTGGCAGCCTAATCTTAAGAAATTGACCATATCCGTATTTTGGGAAGAAGTGCCGGAAGGAAGCGAAACCGGCGAGTTAGTAGAAAATACATTTAAAAAAGAGTTCTATTTCCACCCGGACTCGAACTATAGCTTGCTTGAATAGGTGGGAAAACTATGATTGACTCAAGAATTCTGGTCGGTTTAGTGGCTATGCTCATTGCATTAAGCAGCGTGGTCTATGTTGGCATCAATGAAGCAGATCGCCAGGCAGAGTTCAAAAGAGCTTTTGCCGGACGTCAAGTAGAAACCGGCGCATCTCTGTTTGGAGAGTTCTGCGCCCCTTGCCATAGTATCAAGGGCGAAGGCATCCCTGGTCGCGCTCCCGCGCTTAACACGGCAGAGTTTTTTGGCAACCGCACAAAAGAGCTTGGCTACCAGGGTTCTATAGAATCCTACATTAAGCTAACTGTAGCCAGCGGGCGTCCGGCCCAATCAACCAGCGGCCCCTGGGCCGAAAATATGCCAACCTGGAGCGTTGATTATGGCGGTCCAATGCGAAATGACCAGATTGATGCGGTGACTGCATACGTTATGAGTTGGGGCAATAAGTTTGAAGAGGGCGTAGAATTTGAAGCCGCTCCCCTTGACTGCGACACATCAGAAGAGTGCGGCGAACTCCTGTTTCAAAGTATGGGCTGCGTCGGGTGCCACATGATTAACGGAGAAGGCGGCGGCGTTGGCCCGGATTTAACTAATGTTTATACTGAAAAGGGCGAGGATCATATTCGGCAATCTATTTTGCTCCCCAATGCTGTAATTGCAGATGGCTACCAACCTGATGTAATGCCCAAAAACTTTGGCGAACGCCTGACCGATCAGAACATTGACGAGATTATTGCCTATTTTGCTTCTGTTTCTCGGTAAAAATTTGGCTTTGTCCAATAAAAAAGGGCGACTGGTTGAGCAGTCGCCCTTTTGTTTTCATCGAAATGATTCGGGAATTGTTTGGGTCATTTTATTCAACCGGACGAATGACGATGGACTAACGACAAAAACCCTGTGCTATCGTTTTATTCGTCCGCCGTCGTTCGTCATTTGTCTTTTTTTACGGCTATGTTGAATTACCCAATTCTCTCTCATCATTAATTTGATAGAGAAAACGTGGATTAGACTCAGCCCACATCAAACATTTCCTGAAACTTCATAGCCAAACTCATATCGCCCTGCAATTGAATTTTTCCGCCCATAAAAAGGCCCATTGGGTTTGCTTCGCCACGGGAAAGGGCTACGTAATCGCTGGCGTCCATTCCCAGAGTCAAATCAGCCGAGTCCGAGGCGCCTTCTTCGGCGGAGATTTGGCCGTTTGCAATTTTCAGTAGCCAACTACCGCCGTCATCACCGCTAAGGTCAAGTTGAATAGTGGCATTAATACCGGCTGCTTTCTCAGGCACAAAAGCCTCTGGCATTTTATCAAATATTTCTTTTAGATCATCTGCTACATTCATAGTAAAATAAACTCCTTAATGGATACAAAATGGGAATATATGATGTGCCTGAGTATAGCCGACCCGCTTGAGACTGTCAATGATATCCCAATGTTAAGGCCGCTCAGTTGACGATGTTTAACAAATAAGTAGAATAGCTCAAGTTATGTCTCCGGCTCAAGCCTCTGCTTTACTAATTACAGGTTTGTGGCGTTAAGGTTATAATTGAGCAGGAAAAAAATAAACAAAAATTTTCTTTAACAGAGAACGGATAAAATTTATGGAACTAAAATTAACCCATTGGGATAAAGAAGAACCCCCTACAGAAGAAGAAATAATAGACCAATTAACAGAGCAAGACCTAACAGTGTATCATTGGGCAAGCCCTTCAGAAGGCGTTTTTGCCGGCCACACGCACGGATATCATAAAGTAATCTACGTGATAGAGGGAAGCATTAAGTTTGAGTTCCCCACCCGGCATCAATCCATTAACATGAATCTTGGCGATCGGCTTGACATCCCAACCGGTATCCGGCACAGCGCTGTTGTTGGAGCAGATGGCGTAAAGTGTCTGGAAGCGCATGTTTTCTAAGCTAATGCCCGCTTTTATCTGTTTTTAATGCGGTAATTACCAATATCCAATTACCAATTACTCTAACTCCAAGTGAAAGCTGTACCTGGATAACCATTAAGCGCCTTATCTCCAAAGTATGGAGGCCGTCTACATGGCTACTGACTCTTCGACAAACTACCATCTCACAATCCACGACTTTCCGGTTGGTGAACGTCCCCGAGAGAGGCTGAAACATTATGGCGCAGCCGCTCTTTCTAATGCGGAGCTATTGGCGATTCTTTTGAGGGTTGGCTCGCAGGGAGAAAACGTTGTGGCGCTTGGCACTCGTCTTTTAAAGGAGTTTGGCGGCGTATCCGGTCTGGCTAAAGTGAGCTTTGGCGAGCTAACAGATGTCAAGGGGATTAGCACTGCCAAAGCCGCCCAACTTAAAGCGGCTCTGGAACTGGGGCGCCGATTATTGTTAAGCTCCCCAGATGCCCGGCCCCAAATTACTTCTCCCGCCGACGCCGCTAACCTGCTAATGCTGGAGATGGGCTGTTTAGAGCAAGAACATTTGCGCACTATTTTGCTCGACACAAAAAACAGAGTTTTAGCCAGCCCCACTATTTATGTGGGCAACGTAAACTCCTCCATTATTCGGGTATCAGAAGTTTTTCGCACTGCGGTAAAAGAAAATGCCACAGCTATGATTGTGGCCCATAACCATCCCTCCGGCGACCCGACCCCATCGCCGGAAGATGTATATGTGACCCGGTCAATTGTAGAAGCCGGCGCTTTATTAGGGATAGAGGTGTTGGACCATTTAATCATTGGTCATCAGCGGTTTGTCAGCCTAAAAGAGCGCGGTTTAGGTTTTGAATAGACCAATCAGGTTGCTCCCCATAAGATTTTACAAATCAAAAACAGAATGTTATACTTTGGCCCGTCGCCCAACTATTTGAGAATAACCTCCGGCAAGATTTAAACCGGATTTCTGAGCAAAGTCTGGTTGTAGCATTAACCACATTTGTATAATCAAACCTAACAAAGTTATTGGGTGAAGAGAGGAATTTTATGACTTCACTGAAAGACGGCAAAAATCACAGTAATGGCAGTCGCCCTATGAATCCCATTGCGTGGCGCATAGAACAGATGAATGAGCGAGTTCGTTCTGCCAAAGAACAGGACCTTTACCTGTACCTGCAATCTGCAGATGCAGTAGACGGCCCGTATGTCACCATAAATGGGCGTAGGATGCTGCAATTTGCCTCCTACGCTTATTTAAATCTATTGGGGCATCCCAAAATTCAGGCAGCGGCAGAGGCGGCGCTGGCAGAGTTTGGTCCGGGCACTCACGGTGTTCGGGTTTTAGCAGGCACTACTCGCATCCATGGCGAACTGGAACAGAAAATTGCCCAGTTTAAAAAGACGGAAGAGGCTATGGTTTTGTCTAGCGGTTACGTGACCAACTTGGGTACAATTGCCGCTTTGCTTGGTCGAAATGACGTGGTGATTTCTGACAAGCTTAATCATGCCAGTATTGTTGATGGTTGCCTGCTGTCCCGGTCTAAATTTGTCCGGTTTGAACACAACGATATGGAGTCTTTGGAAAAAGCGTTGGCTAAAGCGCCCAAGCGGTCGGGCAAACTGGTGGTTGTAGATGCTGTCTTTAGCATGGACGGCGATGTTGTTAACCTGCCGGAAGTTATTAAACTGTGTCGCAAATATGACGCCTTGCTTATGGTAGACGAGGCTCACTCTCTGGGCGTACTGGGCGAGACAGGCCACGGCATTTTGGAACATTTTGGTCTTGAAGAAGAAAACGGCATTGACATTAAGATGGGCACGCTCAGTAAAACAATTCCGGCTGTTGGCGGCTATATTGCCGGTAACTCGGACCTGATTACTTTTCTCAAGCATACCGTTCGGGCTTTTGTCTTTTCTGCGGCTCTTCCGCCGCCCGCAGCGGGCGCTGCGATGGCCTCTTTTGAAGTGATTGAGGAAGAGCCGGAACGGGTTAAAGCGTTGCAAGGTAACGTCAATTACTTTATCAAGGGGTTGCAGGAACGAGGTTTTAACACGCTCAATACCGAAACCCCCATTGTGCCTATTATTGCCGGAGAAGATGAACGCGCCTGGATGATGGCTAAATTATCGCAGGAACAGGATATTTTTGTGTTGCCCGTTGTCTCCCCGGCCGTGCCGGTCGGCTCTAGCCGCTTGCGGGCTAATGTTACCGTCGGCCATACTCTGGAAGAAATTGAACGGGCTATGGATGTGTTTGAAGCCGCCGGTAAGGCTGTGGGCGTTCTACCTTCCTAAAGAATCAAGAAATCCAATAATGATGATAATTTAGAGGCCGTTGGCAATGCATAGGCATAGTTAAACGGCCTTTGTCTTATTGTGGGGAATGGATGTGACAGCTAAAGTAAAGGTGGTTCTTAATTCTTGTGGCGGACGCTTAAACAGTCAGGCTAAAATTGCTCTGGTTGAAAAAGCTATGCAAGCCGCCGGTCTTGATTATCAACTGGAACCAACCGACTACCCCAATCACGGTCTTGAACTGGCGCGTCAAGCCGCTTTAGACGGCTGGCCTGTTGTTGTGGCCGCAGGCGGCGATGGCACTATCAACGAGGTAGTAAACGGCCTGATGCAAGCCGCCGGAGATAGCGAACCTGCCACTCTGGGTATCCTGCCGCTGGGAACAGGCAACGACCTGGCCGATATGCTCAAGTTGCCTGGCGATATTGCTACCGCCTGTCAACGTATTGCGGCCGGCAACACCCGCCCGATTGACCTGGGTATCGTCAACGGGCATTACTTTGCCAATAATTCGGCGGTGGGGCTGGAGCCAATGGTTACAGTAGAGCACGAGAAAATCCGCCGATTGAAGGGCGACATACGTTACATTGTGGCTGCGCTTAAGGCCATAGCTAACGCCAAACCCTGGCATATGCGATTAAAATGGGATAATGGCGCTTTTGAAGGCCCGCTGATGCTGGTCTCTGTGGGTAACAGCCCCAGAACCGGCGGTGCGTTTTATATGACTCCCCAGGCCAAGATGGATGACGGCTTGCTTGATTTTGTGTACGCCTTTGGAATGAGTCGCTGGCAACTGCTTAGACTGCTGCCCAAAACCTTAAGCGGCAAACATATTCATCATCCCCTGGTTTCTTATCTAAAAACCACTACGCTATCTATTACCGCCTCTCCGCCTACCCCCGTCCACGCCGATGGTGAAGTGATTGACCAAACCGCCACTGAGATTAAATACCAAATTATTCCCCAAAAGTTGCGGATAATTGTTTGATTCATTAAACATGTTTCCTCACTGGTTCATTAAACTCGGTTTTCATTTATTATATTACCAAATGGCCTGGACCTACGACCTGGTCGCGTGGGCCGTTTCATTTGGGCAGTGGGCCGCCTGGCGACGACTGGCCCTGAAGTATTTCCAGCCCGGCCCCACCCTTGAGTTGGCCTACGGCACCGGCGGCCTCTTTGTCGACATGCTGGCAGCGGGACATCAGCCGGTCGGCGTAGACCTTTCCCCCTACATGGCTCAATTGGCCGCCCGGCGATTGCGCCGCCATAATATCCCTTTGCCTTTGAGTCGAGCCAGAGCGCAAACCTTGCCCTTCCCCTCTAACTGCTTTGCTAACGTGGTGGCTACCTTTCCCACCAACTACATCTTTGATGACCAAACCCTGTCCGAAGTTTATCGCGTCTTGAAAACGTCGTCAGCAACCCAAAACGTACTCGCCGGCCGGCTTATCATTGTGGTCGAGGGTCAACTTCGAGGCCCGTGGCCCCTTCGCCCCTTAATTGATTGGCTCTACAGAATCACCGACCAGCACAACTTTCCGGCCATTAAACCCCTGCCGGCGTTTAAGAAGCACAACTTTACCGCTCGTTGGGAAACGGTTGAGCATGAAGGCACGCAAGCTCGGCTGCTGATTGCCGAGAAATAGCGATATTTTTTATCATTCCCTTGCTTTTTTCTTTAAATTCTCCTCGTGGTATAATTCCATCCCCCCGTTAGAAACTATTCTGGCGGGGGCTTGTATTGACTCCCTGCCAATCAATATTTTTAAGTGGCTGTTGAACGCTCACTTGGAGTTTGCATTTTGACCGACATCACAAATCCGTATCACCCCGGCGAGCCGGTTAGAAACCCGGCTATGCTCTTTGGCCGGCAAGACGCCGCCGATTGGATAGAACTGCAAATTACCGGCAATAATCGCGCCCTTGTTTTAAGCGCCTGGCCCTTGATTGGCAAAACCTCGTTTTTGTGGCATTCCGGCACGCTGCAAAGTAAGGATGCCTTGAATTTGCTGGTATCGCTGTCTGACGTTCCCGGAATTGGTCAGCCCGGCAAAGGCAAACAAGAGTTAACCTTGAACACGGTTTTGCAGCCGGTAATTGACCAGCTTATCGGTCAATTGGCCCGGCAAAATCTGGTTAACCCTCAAGTAGAACTCATTTCACCTCAAATGGCCTCGGCTTTGCGAGAACTCTTTACTCGCGCCAACCAACGTTTAGACTCAACCCGGCGAGTCATCCTTTACATTGACGACCTCCACTTACTGGTGGCCGATGATATGGCCCTGGTAGCCGGTTTTTTAACCAGTCTTATGCCCCTTTTGGATGAGTGTCCGGGGCTACATCTGGTATTTGCGGCCAATCAAGCCCAGTTGAGACATATTCGGCATCCGCTGCTAGATGGCGCGCCCACCTTTAATTTGGGCGCGTTGCCCCTTGATGCCTCAATAAATATGGTCACGCTGCCGGTAAAAGACATCTTGCGTTTTGATTATGGCGTTACCAAGCGCATCGCCGAAGTCAACTCGCACCATCCCTACTATCTGTCTCTCTATTGTCACACCTTGCTCAACCGGCAGGTTCACGATGGCTGGGTTAACCAACGAGATTTTGACGCCGCATTGGTCGAAATTCTCGATTCGCCGATTGAATCCTTTACCCGCATTTGGGACGAGTCAAACTGGGCAGAACGAGCGGTGCTGGCCGGTATGGCTGCTATTCAGGGGGCGCATGGACCTATCACTAACCAGGAAATCCTCCGGTTTTTGCAAAAGAAGAGTCAGGCGGTTATCCCAGGCGTGGTTATGAACGCTTTGGAAACCCTGACCGGGCGAGGCGTGCTAATCCTTATGGGGGCCATAAGTTATCGCTTTCACGTAGAGCTATTTCGCTTCTGGCTGCGCGAACATACCGACCCTGCCGAAATTTCGGCGGCGGTAAATTGGAATCGTGATGCAGCCCGGCTCAAGTCTGCGGCTAAAGATGATGTTTCGGTTCGACCCGCCTCCCGGCGATTATCTGGATCAACAGCGCAACAACGCTCTAAAAAACGGGTTCTTTGGCCGATAATCATTATTGGCGCTTTGCTGTGCGCGCTAATTGCCGCAGGCGGGGTGTTTGCCTCTCAATTTTTAGGCGTCCCTCTTGCCTTTTGGCAACCGCCTACCCCAACCGCCACGCCAACCGCCACCCCCAAGAGCCAAGACGTCGCCCCTCTTGTCGACGCGACCACAGAGGTTTTGCCTACAGAAGAGCCAACGCCCGTTACCACCCCTACGCCTACCCCGCCCGTAGTTGTGGCGCGCGCCTTGCCTTCCATCACCTACATGGCCCGCGATGTCGATGAAAACTGGCTAATCTACGTCATGAATGCAGACGGCTCAGACACAACCTTGCTTTCGCCAGAGGGGGGGGACGACACGGGACCGGTCTGGTCGCCCGATGGGCGGAAGATTGCCTATGTTTCTGTCCGCGATGGTAATCGGGAAATTTATGTAATGGACAGCGACAGCCAAAATATTGTCAACGTTACCCGCCACCCCGCCAACGACTGGACTCCGGCCTGGTCTCCCGATGGCTCTCGTTTGGCCTTCTCTTCCTTTAGAGACGGCGGTTGGGAAATTTATACGATGGATTCGGCCTGTATCAGCGCCCCCGAAACCTGCCCCAACAGCCTAACTCAAATCACCGCCGATGGCAACGGCAATCTGTCCCCGGTCTGGTCGCCGGATGGAATGCGCTTTGCCTTCAATAGTAAGGCCAACGGCAATTGGGATATTTACACGATGGTCCTTGATGGTTCTGATATCCGGCAAGTGACCGTTGCCCCGGAAAACGACCTTGCCCCGGCCTGGTCTCCCGATGGAACACAGCTTGCCTTTGAATCCAACCGCGAGGGCAATGTCGAGATATACGTTATCGGCGCCGATGGCGGCGAGGCCAAAAACATCACCAACGTTTCTTTGGCTAATGATCATGGTCCGGTTTGGTCTCCCGACGGGCAGAAGATTGTTTTCTACTCCAACCGCGAGGGCAATTGGGACATCTTTACCACCACGCTTGATGGCGCAACCGTGGTCAACCTGACCCAAACCCCCACCCGCGATGAGCAAACCCCTGCCTGGCGACCGTGATTTTACAAAACTTTTGAAAATTTAGTTCTGCTGTGGTATGCTGACGGAGCGCAGTGCGTTGGGCGCTGTGCAGATTTTGTTAATGCGTTTGGGAGATTAAAGATATGGCAGTAACGCTTACCTTGCAAAAATCAGATTTGGTTGAGGAGTTAGAACAAATAGCCGCTGAACAGAGCGCTACTGTTGAGGAATTATTACATACAGCCGTCAGCGAGTTTCTGGATAAAATGGCTCACCAAAAGATACATGCTGAGAGCGAGTCATTCAAGGCAATGCATGCTGATTTACTGACAAAATATAAAGGGCAATATGTAGCCATTCATAATGGTCAGGTTGTTGCTCATGATGACGATGCCCGCAACCTTTATTTACAAATGCAGCAGCGATATGGTCGCATTGCAATTCTGATTCGGCAGGTCACAGATAAAGTTGAACAAGAGCTGGTTTTCCGCAGTCCACGTTTAACAAGGATGAAACCATGACCTATCCCTATAACAGCGCTTACAATCCGCCAATTCCGTCTCTCCAGGTTTATTTGAGTGTCCCTGATCGGGACACGTCGGTGGGCCCTTTAGATGGGATTGTGGATACGGGCGCTGATGGAACGATGATTCCTGTAACTTATCTCAGACAACTTACCGCCAAAACTGTAGATGATGCTTGGGTGCGCAGCCACTGGGGAGAATGGCGGCAGGTTGTACTCTATATGGTTGACATACGGGTTGAGTCTATCACGGCGCCGGGGTTGTACGTGGTTGGCGACGAGCAGGGCGATGAAATTGTCCTGGGACGTAACTTCCTCAATCGGTTTCAATTATTGCTGGATGGTCCGGCAACTGAGACCAGAATGCTTAATACCTGATATATCCCCTTTTTTTCTAAATTTAGGGTCTATGGCTTATTTTTCCAAGCTAATGCAAAAACTCTTGCCTGTAGTGATTGTTCTACTTGCTTTTGCCCTCCGCATTAGCGCCCTTGACCAAATTCCGGCAGGCCTTTCTCACGATGAAGCCTACAACGGCATAACAGCCATGCAGGTGTTAGACGGGCAGCGCCTCATTTTCTTTGAAATTAACAAAGGAATCGAGCCGCTAATTATCTACCTGGAAGCGCTGGCCTTCCATTTCTTTGGCATCGGTCCTGTTCCTTTGCGGTTGGTCAACGTGGTTTTTGGCATGCTGACCGTTGCCCTGGTCTACCCCCTTACGGCTCGATTATTCAATCGACGCGTGGCTCTACTGGCGATGGCCGGTCTGGCTGTCTCGTTCTGGGCCGTTTTTGTCAGCCGCCTCACCCTGCGCGCTGTACTCTTACCCCCTCTCCTTCTCCTCACTCTTTACCTTTTCTGGCGCGGCCTAAAACCAATTATCAATTATCAATTATCAATTATCAATTATCAATTACCAATCTCCAATCTTCTCTTACTGGCCCTTAGTGGGCTAACCGCCGGCATCGCTATGTACACCTCCCTCTCCAGCCGCTTTATTCCCTTCATTGTGATAACCATATTTGGCTACCAACTCATACGTCGCCAAATTAACAAACATCATTGGCTGGGTTTGCTTCTTCACCTTTTGATTTGGGCAGCCGTTTTTACTCCTTTGGGTAACTATTTTCTGGAAAACCGTGAAAGCTTTACCCATCGTTCTAACCAGGTCACAACCATACCCCACGCCCTCAACGGCGAATTTGAACCGATGATGCGCAACTCCCTCCGCACGCTTGGCATGTTCACCTTTCGTGGCGATACCACCGACCGCTACAATCTCGATGGTCGTCCCGTGTTTGACTGGGTTAACGGGCTATTTTTCTATCTTGGACTGGTCCTTATCTTGTGGCGAACGACTCGCTCACCCAAAGTGGCGGGTCCAGCCGTATTGCTGTTGAGCGCCACCTTTTTCATGCTTCTGCCAGATTTTATCACCGACGACAGCCCCCACTTTTTACGCACTATTGGCGCAATGCCAATGGTCTATATCTTCTGGGCCGTGGGCCTGGATTGCGTTGCTCAACAAATAAAGAAATTGCAAAATAACCTGTCGCCAGACTCTCGCCTCACTTTGACAGGCTCATCACCCAATCTGAACGAAATCGAAGAAACGCATCACGCATCACGCATCACGTCAAGCAACCTTTGGTTGCCCGCATCACGCATCATTCATCATTCATCCCTTGCAAGGCAAGGCTTCATCATTCTACTTCTCACCCTCACTACCCTCCACACCGGCTACGACTACTTTGGCCGTTGGGCTGCGTCGCCCAATGCCCGTTACATCTACGGAGCCGACATCGCCGAAATAGCTCAACATATCAAATCCATCCCCAGTCAAGATTTAACCGTGATTTCGGCGGAGTATTATCAAGATTTGGACCCTTTTCGATTTACTCTCCATTTTCAGGGACGCCCCCCCTTTGTAATTTGGTTCGATGGACGTCAAACGCTGGCCTTCCCCCCGCCGGAGAGTAACTTATCGCCCCGTTACGTCTTTCCAATCTCCGCCCCACCTGCCGACATCTGGACGAATTTTTTACAACGCTCACCCCGCGAGTCGGGCCAGGAATATACGCTTTACCGTTTGCCCGACCCTGCGCCTCTGCGAGAGCTTCAGAATACAATCAATGATATTGGGGTCAATGTTAACAATGATTTGATTTTATCCGGTTATCAGCTTTTGGGCGATGTTGAGAGTGGGGGTAAATTTCAGATATTGCTGAGTTGGCAGGCTCTCCGCGCTTTGCCTCCGGGTACGGACTACACCTTTTTGGTCCGTATGCGCGATAGCCAGGGCCGTCTCTGGGTAGAGACAGACGGCAACGGCTACGCGCCCGGCGATTGGCAACCCGGCGTGCAAGCTCTGCAACTGCTCACCTTGCGTCTGCCGGAAGATTTGCCTCCGCGCGCATACCATTTAACCGCAGAAGTTGTCGACCGGCGCAGCGGGCAGGCATTGCTGTCCGTTGGTGGTGAAACAGTTATTCCACTAGAGGCGGTGACTACTCGGTAGTTCAACTTGTCACAGTGGTTAGATTGATGTTATAATGATGGTCACAATTGTAAAACTGACCGCAAAAAAACATCGCAGAATTTGGAGATAATTTAATGCCAACGTTAGACGAAGCCGTTGAATATATCAGAATGGGCGATAAAGAAACTGGTCGTCAGATGCTGGAAGAAATCCTTGAAACTGACGAAAACAACGAGGAAATTTGGCTATGGTTAAGTTCAGTTGTTGAAACCGATGAAGATCGAGAAATTTGTCTTGAAAACGTTTTGGCTCTGGACCCGGATAACATTGTGGCCCAAAAAGGGTTAGAAGCGTTACAATCGGGCACATTCAATGTTAACGATCTGCTGAGTTAGGTTATTGATGACGAGGAAGAAGAAGAGGTTACATTTTTAGATGATTTTGCCGTATCAGATTTTGATGACGATGACGATGAATTGGAACTCCCCGGTTCAATGGCAAAACCCAAAAAGAAAAAGAAAAGCGGCGGTCTCAATGTCAGATTTCTTCTTTTGGCGGCGGTCCTCTTAATAGTTCTTTTGGCCTTAGCCGGCGTATGCGCGTTTATTTTCTTATCAGGTGGTGATGACGGCGGCGATGCTACACCGGTCGAAAGTCAACCAGCTCCGCAAGAAACTCCTTCCGAAGAGTTGGAGCCGACAGCGATACCCACAGAAACGCCTACTCCTGAACCCACCCAGACCCCTACCCAAACACCTACGCCTACGTCTGTTCTGCCTACGCGCGACGCTGGCCCAACAGAGACGCCAACTGCAACGGCCACCCAGGTTGTACCCCCAACACCGGGCGGATAGAGGGCAAGGAAACCTTTCTGATGAAAGTTATAACAGATAAAACAGAACCTATCGGTTGTGGAGAATATACTGGTCTCGTTGCCACCCTTTTGACTACATGCGGTGGAAATAACCCCGTTGTTGTAGAAACTACAACTACCGGCGCTACCACCTTTTTTATGGTGGCCCAAATCTGTTTTTTGACAGGCAGCCAAATTATCCTGGCAATGTAAGGGATACTGCAAAAAACAATAACCGGCCACTTCACAAGAGATGGCCGGTTTTTTTATGTCTATCAAAAATTTATAATTCACATAGGACTTACGCACTTGAAGACCCTAAAGGTTTCCGAGCATAAAGGTCGGCCAAAATTCAGGGCAAATATACGCTAAACCTTGTCAAATACCAGCAATTCCCGTTTTAGAAACTGCGCCGCCGATAATCACTCAGTTGGGCTGGTTTTTGCCGGCTTAAGAGCAGAATTGGCAGAATTAACGAATCAAAATTCTATCATTCTGGAAATTCTGCTCTTAAATACCCGCAAT
>JAJRVO010000360.1 GCA_024277275.1 Chloroflexota bacterium | reverse complement strand
ATAAAAATTCATATAGGACAAAAATCCTTGTTTGTTAATGGAAATGATTGTTTGAGATGATTCGGTAATTATTTGAATCGTTTTAGTTAACCGGACGAAAGACGATGGACGGACGACAAAATCCTCTGCTACCGTTTCATTCGACTGTCGTCATCCGTCGTTTGTTTTTTTTAACAGCTACCTTAAATTACCGAATCCTCTCTGTTTATTAAGCCGGTGGATGTACTTTTAGGTATTGTTTTAGCAGTTCTACCATTCGCCCGGAACCCAACCCTGTAATATCATAAGACTCCCAGCGCTTATCATTGGTGCCGGCCAAGAATATGGCTGCGCCCTTGATGAAATCATCCTGTTGCAGGTTTTGATCATACCAGATTAGCTGGTCCATATAAACGCCGGGGGGATCATCGCGTAAACCGTTGGCTCGCCAGGTATCTACAAAATCTTGCCAACCGTGGGCTTCTGATGGGCCGGGCCGGGGGTGAACCAAGCCATCTACGCCGCACTCTGTAATGAGAATGGGCAAGTTGCCAAAACCCATTGGCATTAAATAGCGACGGTAGGCTTTGCGGTAACGGAGCGTAAGCCAACCTTCGTCACCCTGATGCGGATCGCCCTGGGGTTGCAGAGAACCGGATCGGTATTGCATAACCGGGGCCGAGTATTCATGCAAGCCTATGTACCCATTGTATTGACGGATAGCCGCCAGCGCCGGTTCAAAGTGAGGCCACAACTCCAAAGGAGGATGACCGGTTCCAAAGTTGCCCACCACAGACCGAATTCCATTTTCGGCCAGCAAGCGCGCGCGTTCGGCTTCAAAATCGGCCAGGCGCTTCATTTTGTCAACCGTGTCGGCCACCGGCTCGTTGTAGGCTTCCCAGGCTTCAAATGCCTCCATGCGGGTTGGGTCGGCAGCTAACGGCAGAAGTTTATCAACAAAAGCGCGGGCCAGAGGGATGGGGTC
This sequence comes from Chloroflexota bacterium, assembly GCA_024277275.1. Lineage (GTDB taxonomy): Bacteria > Chloroflexota > Anaerolineae > 4572-78 > J111 > JAJRVO01. The sequence goes on along the minus strand of JAJRVO010000360.1, from coordinate 12,930 downwards.
AACGTCCAGATTGAGTTGTTCCAGCACAAGCCGGCCAACTATCAGCGTAGTGGGCGAGGAGTCTTTTAAGCCTTTGGCAAAGTTTTTGTCAATTTCCAATGTTTTGATTAGGGCCGGTTTACCATTGGCGACGATATCCAAAACATCCGGGTGAAAGCGGGTTACAAACAGGCCCAATTTACTGGGTGGACCTGGCGGGTAGGGGGTGGGGGTTGGCGTTGGCGTGGATGTTGGTGGCGTACCCGTAGCAGTCGGCGTTTCGGTTGCCGTGCTTTGGGGGGTGGCTGTATTGGTGGGGATTGGGGTGTTGGTAGCAGTGGCGGTAGGGATGGGAGTGGTTGTTGCAGTGGGAGTAAAAGTAGGTAGCCGAGTTGGTTTACCGGTAGGAATAGAAGTGGAGACGCGCGCAATTGGCTCATTATCGCGGCCCAAAAAATTGGTTAACCGGCAGGCTTGCAGGAAAGCCAGCAGGCCAAGATAGCCTGTTCCTTTGATGAATTTTCTTCTTTTCATGTCCTTCCTTTTTTTGTAAAAGATGAGTAACAGGCTACAACCACAAGTTACTGTGTTCCCATTTATGGCCTGCTACTTTTTATTTAGCCCTAAATCTTAAAAATCCATTTACGAGGCGACATCTTACCACCGGAGTCGGGTGGTACAAAATCGTCAGGCTCACTTTCGGCGTCCTCATCGTGGACGTAAACCGGACAGCCGCGATATTTAAAGGGGCAGACATCGCAATGCAAGCCGGGTCGGGCCATTACCTCGCCGCGAGCCAGGGCGCGTACCGGCTCTCGTAAACGGGCCAGGTTGTGCCGGTATTCATCCTCGCTTAGCTCAATGGTGACATCCTGGTTCAGTTGCAGCCACAACTCTTGAATACGAACGGGGCGTTTGAGCGGATAAGTGGCCGCAACCAGGGCGTGGTAAACGGTCATAGTCGGGTCGTCCCGCAAGCTGTCGGGAGTTGGCGGCGGCCCTTTGCCTGTGCGGAAGAGAATAGCCAGAACGCCACCGTCGCTGGTTTTATCCAGGCGGTCTAGTGTCGCCTTCAAAATCAGGGAGACCCCGCCAATAGAGATTTTTAAAGACATCGCCTCATTTCCGGCAATCATTCGGGACCAATCTTGCTTTAGGCGGTGATAATAACGCTCAACCATTTGCCTGGCTCTGGGTTGACTCGCTACCTTGCTCAGGCAATCCTCCAATGACAGACGATCCGGGCCGCCGGCAGCGTGTAATTGCTGAATGTTCTCTCGGACCAGATTATCCAGCGCGGCCTGAGTCGAGTCTATAGGCGTTGATGGGCTTTGTTGCAGAAAGTGGTAGTGCAGCGGGCATCGAATCAACACTTTTACTTCAATTGGCGTGAGCGGGAAGGGTTGTTTTGTCATGGTTTAAATTTATACTATAGGTACTTATCAGTAAAAAGTTTGTTTTTTGTGCAAGAAAATTTTGTATAATCGGGGAGTAGGGAGTAGGAAGTAAGGAGTAAGGGTTTTTCCCATACTTCCTACTCCCTACTTCTTACTCCCGTACCCTGTTTGGTTCTGGCTTGTCCAGGTTAGGAGTTTTCTTTTTGTAAGACAAACTTCAGATAGTGGGGCGCGCTCTCCTGAAGGTGGGCGGAGCCAAGCTTGGCAGCCATTGGTTTTAAGGATTTTCTAACAGGGCTCTGCCGGTTATGGTAGACCAGGGTTGCCGCAATTGCCATATGCTCAAGATGTTCTTGAGAGGGCGCGATTTTCACCTGGCCGTTTTCAAAATGTTCTTCAATCAAAAATGTTGGTAAAAAGAGAAATATGAATCAATAGAAAAGCGACATAGTTAGGACTTACGCAGTTCATGTCATTTCGAGGAGCTTGCGACGGTCGCATCAAAGAGATGCGCAAATCCCTACAGCGCTACACTTAACAATTTGTTTGTTGGACAAACCGTTTGCCGGATAAATTTCATCCCCAAATTTTATATTTTCCAGCAATCTCATTGTCCAATGCTTCGTCTTAGGGATTTCTCCCTTTGGTCGAAATGACATGCCTAAACAGTTACGCAATCCGTATTCTTTTTTGCGATGATAACACGATTTCCTGACTAAATCCAATTTTATGGAGAAACGGGTGTATTTCTTATTAGGGCGTCTTGATTTGTCGGGAATACTTGTCTACACCAGAACCAGATTGTCCCGATGAATGGCCGTTGGGCCGTAATCGTAGCCTAAAATTTTGGTGATTTGGTGGGATTGTTTACCGCGAATGGCTTGTAAATCGCCGGCTTTGTAATGGGCTAGGCCGCGTCCAATTTCTTGCCCCTGAATATTCAAAACCCTGATTGTAGCCCCTCGTTCAAAATCGCCGGAAACTTGGGTTACGCCCACAACCAGCAAACTTTTGTTGTGTTTAAGTAAGGCGTTGGCCGCGCCGTCGTCAACTTTTACAGTACCTTGAGCAGCCTCGGCCAAAATCCAGCGTTTGCGGCTTTCAACGCGACTGAATTGGGTTGAAAACCGGGTACCCAGCGATTCCCCGTTGACCACGCGCAATATGCTATCCGGCTCATCGCCCGGCGCAATCACTACCGTCGCCCCGGACCGGGTGGCTAACTCGGCGGCTTCAATTTTGGTAATCATACCGCCGGTGCCGATATCGCCGCTGCTGCCGCCGGCCATCGCCCAAATTTTAGCGTCTATGACGGGTACTTCTTTAATCAGTTTAGCTTCGGGGTCTTGCCGGGGGTCGGCAGTGAATAAGCCCGGCTGGTCGGTTAAGATGATCAGCAGGTCGGCCTCAACCAAATTGGCGACCAGGGCGGAGAGGTTGTCGTTGTCGCCAACTTTTATTTCGTCAACGGCCACCACGTCGTTTTCGTTGACAATGGGGATAGCGCGTTGGCGCAGCAAAAGTTGCAGCGTGTTGCGAGCGTTGAGGTAGCGGGTACGGTTGGCCAGGTCGGCGCGGGTTAGCAACGCCTGGGCGACTGTGAGGTTGTACATCTCAAAAATTTGCTGGTATAGGGTCAGCAAACGCCCTTGCCCAACGGCGGCCAGCATTTGTTTGTGGGGAACATCTTTTTTTTGCGACGGCGCGCCCGTTCCCAATATTTCTCTACCGGCAAAGATGGCCCCGGAAGAAACCAGAATTGGTTCATGCCCCTGGCTGCTCAAGGTAGCCGTCTGGCGAACCAAATCGATCAGGCGCGGGCGGTGGATTTGTTCAGTTCCGGCCCTCAGTACGTTTGTGCCGACTTTTATTACAATTCTCATAGGCCAATGATGAATTTATCATTCATCGTTCCACATTCATCATTTTTCTTGTTGGCTATGCATGGTCTGACGCAGCATGATATATGCCGGACGAGGGGTTCGATCCGGATTGAGGATGGCGTACCAGCGCATTGGCTCGGAGGCTGTGTACCAGGGGACGGCGCTAAAATCTAGGTTAAACAGGAATATGGCGTCGACAAAAGGCCATTTTTGTTTCATATTAGCATAGGTCTCGGTCAGGTATTGAGCCTGTTGCTCTTGGGTAACGCTGATGTTCTGATGCTCGCCTAAATCCCAATCGGTCTGGAGCGCCCAACCTATCTCGGTAATCCAGATGGGGGTATGGGCATCGCCATTGGCAACCATTACTTGATGCTGTTCCTGTACGCGAGATAGGGAAAGTCCCCATGGGTCTACTTCATCGGGAGAGCGACCAAAGGCGTAAGGGTGGCTGCCAAAAGCGTCAAAATATCCTTTGGCCCCGGCATCGTACATACCTTGCAAAAAGTCCAGGTCGCCATAGGCTGTGGGGGAGCCGTTGCCGGTGGTGGATAAACCGCCCGTAATAATCAGGGCATCGGGGTCGACAGCCTTGATAGCGGTGTAGGCTGTTTTTAGCATTTCGGTGTAGGCTGCCGGGTCGGGCGGCAAGTATCCCCACTCGTAGTTAAGGTTGGGTTCGTTCCAGATTTCGTAAGCGGCAACCTGGCCTTTGTAACGAGTCGCCAGGATAGTTAAAAAGTTGGCAAAATCGGCCATGTTGTTGGGGGGATGGCTAAGATGGCTCTCCGGGGGGCGCGCCCATTCTGGCGTGCCGTGAACCCGCATTAAAATTTTTACCTCTTGGTCTCCCATAGCGTCAATAACATTATCCGGGTCAACCCAGCGAAACTCACCCGGTTCCGGTTCAACGGTGCCCCAATTGACAAAGCCTTTGCCCCAGCCAAATCCCAAATCGTTAATCAGGTAAGCCATGCTCAAATCTGCCAGGTTTACGCCGGTGACAAGATGGGGGTTGGGAGGTAGCTTGTGAGCGGGCGCTGCCTGGGCAATGCCCTCTTGGGGCGTGGTGGAGAAAGTGGAGCCAGGGTTGATGACCAGGAAATCATCCCACGCTTCATTAATTGTTAAGCGGGTGGGGTTTCCGCCCGCAGCCTGCATTGCATATACTTCATGATTGCCGCTTACCCAGGAAGTAAAGGTTAGCCAATCCCCATCGGCAGACCAACCGAGCGAACCCAGCCAACCGGCGCTTTGATAGATGCGCTCCAGGTCGTCTACATTTGGACCAATGATGTAGATTCCCCCTCGATTTTCCTCGTCCCAACCAATAAAAGCCAGCCGTTTGCTATCGGGCGACCAGGCCGGGGCGGTACCCATAAGCGGGTGAGGAGTAGCGGTATGTTCATCGGTGCCGTCGGGCCGGATCAGGTGGATTTTCTCGACGCCGTCACGGACGGCGGCAAAGGCAATAAGTTTGCCGTCTGGCGACCAGGCGGGCAGGCGGTCCATATCGTCATTGAAGGTAATTTGTAAGGCGGTGTCGCTTTCTAGATTTTGTACAAAGATTTCCGGGTCGCCGTCTCGCTCAGATACAAAAGCCACGCTTTGGCCGCTGGGAGACCAGGTGGGGCTGTAGTCCCAGCCGGGGTGGTTGGATAAATTACGCGGTTGGGCTTCTCCGTTTGTCTTGAGGAGATTGAGCAGCCAGATATCGCTATTGCCGGTGCGATGACTGGTAAAAGCAAGCATACTCCCATTTGGCGACCAGGCCGGATTCCAATCGGCGCTGGGGTGATTGGTTACATTACGGATTTGGCCGGATCGGTCTAAAACAAAAATATCGCCTGCCCCACTGCGATCAGAGGCAAAAGCGAAGATTGGGAGCGATGGTTGCTTGGTTGTATAGAAATATAATAGACCGAGAGCAATAGTTAGTAAAAGTAAGATCCCCCCCCCGGTCAAAATTACAATCAGGTGTTTCTTTAGCATATAGCCCGGTAGTATAACACCAGAGAGCCGGCGGGTCAATCATTGCGTATCGCTTTAATAAGGGGGGATGAATAAAGATGAAGAATGCAATACTCTATCTTAGCTCAAGTTGCCACCTGTACCGCAAACCAGGGAGTAGGAAGTAAGAAGTAGGGAGTAGGGAGAGAAACATTTATACTTCTTACTCCCTACTTCTTACTCCCTACGTGTTTGGCAATAAGCGCTTAATCTTTCCGGCTGTTAGTTGATGAGGTAACAACTTGGGTTATCTTAATATTTCGTAACAAATCTTAATAAACTGTTTGGGTTTTAACATTAATTTTGTGTTATCCTTATAGGGAAGCCGGTTCGGTTTTTGCGGAATGAGACATAAGTTTAGATATGTAAAGAAATAGGTTGTTGTATTATCTTACGGATGTTGTGGCTTCAATAACTGGTAAGGACATAAATATGGCAAATGCGCGGGTCGTAATGCTGGAAGGCTCAAATGGACAATCCTTTTTCCTCAAAGAGACGTTATTGGCTGAGGGGTTGGCTGACCATGTAGACCTTGTTAGCCGGGCTGACCAGGCAGTTGATTTAATCTGTCACGCTTCTTCTTATGATTTGATTGTGATCAATCTGGTTGAAGCCTGGGCAGAGGGAATGCAACTGGGTTTCTGGTTAAGCCAGCAAACGCCCCCTTGCCCCACACTTCTAATTGTTCCCGTAGAATTAGACCAATTTCTACCCTCAACTACGCCTTTTGTTGTTTTATCTGTCCCACTATCGTTACACGACTTTGCTACCACTGTTCGCGCTACTCTACAATCTGAAGCCAATAGTGATTGCCCAAATGTCCAAACTGTGCCAGATTTTTACCAGTTAGACTCGGATTATTGGTCAGACCAGTCTCATTCCCAGGAGCAGTCAAACTACCTGACGCCCTGACCTTACAGAAAATGCTTTTTGCTAGACAACCTGTAAGGCATATATGCCACTATCAGAGCAAAGGCTACCTTGAAGTTTAATGGACGGGCCGGTATCAGTGCAAATAGGACGCAATCTTGCGTCCTATTTGTCGTTTATGGCCGTATAACTAAAATCGGCAACTATGCACCTTGTCTTAAATTAGTTCGATAAATCTGAGTAGGTTGGGTTGAATGAGTCAAACTGGCGACATTGTGGGTAAATTTGTTGGGTTTCGCCTGAAATTCAGGGCATTTAAGAGCGAATGAAACCCAACATCAGGCTGAAATGTAACATCATCATCGGCTCAACCCAACCTACAAACTGCTGAATAGCCGATAACATTGGCGTACCCAAAGTGACAGTCATCGCAATTAAGGGTAAAATACCTGCCGGTCATATCTTTTGCAAAGTTAGGGGTGCGGGGTATTCTCCAGGAGGCCGCCGGTTTTAACCAGATTATTATCGGGGCTTCGGCAGAAGGCTTGCTGGACCAATCACTGTTTGGTTCTATTCCACAGCGTGTAACCAAATTCAGGAGAAATCTATGATCAACGTTCTATTTGTATGTTTAGGAAATATCTGTCGTTCACCAATGGCAGAAGCGGTATTTAAGCATCTTGTAGCTCAGGCAGGATTAAGCGACCAATTTCATATCGACTCGGTTGGCACAACCAGTTACCATGTGGGTGATTTAGCCTACCCCGGTACTCGGCGGGTACTGACTGCCCACGGTATCAAATGCGATAGCACCTCAAGGCAGGTAACGTACTCTGATCTGCAAGAAGCCGATTACATTATCGCTATGGACCACGATAATGTATCTGATTTACAATCTATGACGCGCAAAATATCCTTAAATAATCACACCGCCTTGCTGCTTGATTTTGCCGACAACACCCGCGTACGCAATGTGCCCGACCCCTACTATACCGGCAATTACGAAGAAGTCTATACTTTGGTTACGGACGGTTGTCAGGGGTTACTGGCTCACATCCGAGAAGAAAAAGGCATTTGAAAGCGCCATTTGTGGCAATGCCTGCGGCCCTGGTCTCTACCCTGGAGACAACTCTGGGACGTATTGTAGAAACCGTGCCGGTTAGCGGTGGCGACATCAGCAGCGCGGCCAGAGTGCATTTAGATAATGATCGCCAGGTATTGGTCAAGTGGCGTGCCGGTTCACTCCCCGGCCTCTTTACCGCCGAACGACGGGGGCTGGAGTTGCTGCGCTCGGCAAAGGCGTAGGTTCGTAGTAATCGCTTAAGCGATTATTACGAGCGCTCATCTCGAAAGCAGTTACCAGCAAAATTGATGTGCGGGAGGAAGGTTCGTAGTGAGGGCTTTAGCCCTTGAGCGCTACAGCGCTCACTACGAACGGAAAAGAGTAACTTATGGCCAAGAAAAAATTATCACGTGATCAAAAACGAAAACAGAAAAAGCAAAAACGACGAAAGCCACGTAAACAGCTTGTCAGCGATTGGAGACAAAAGACCGGCCCTGGTGTTAAGGTAACACCGGTGGACCCCGCCGAAATGGAAGCTCGTATAGCTGCGGCTCAAGCCAAGTATGGTGAACAAGAAAAACGTATCAAAGCGGTCTTTGGAGCGGCAGACGACATCCCCCAAGTGACAGAAAACACGCTGCAAATATATTTTGAACACCTTCAAGAGCATTTGGAAACGCCTTGCCTGTTAACCGGCATTGAAAGTATGGGCTACTTTGGCTGGGAGGAGCGCTACTCGTTTGGCTACGGCAGCAAAGCCGAGCATCAACGGCTACGCAAAACGCAGGCTTCATTCCGGGATGAGTATGAACTCAAAACGTTTGCGGCAACGGTTAATATGGCTTGGGAGGATATTGTGGTCGACGTTAGACGCATCACTGACAGCAAGGAATTTTCCATCCCCCTGTCAGAGCTACAAGCGGTTGATGAATCATCAATGCACTACCAACTACTCAACGATTATAGCGTCTGGTATGTTAATTGGCGTTAGTTATTTAAAAAGGTTTTATGAGCGACTACGATTATGACAAAGAGGTTGAAGCCATTCGGGCCTACAACCAACCCATTCTTGATGCTTTTCACATTTGGTTGAAAGAGTCGGGACTGGCGGACAAGACCATCAAAAATCACATTGAGAATATCGACTTCTTCACCGAGTATCTGGTCTATTACGAGCCGCTATACCGGCTGGATGAGGCCGATGAAGGGGATGTGACCTCATTTTTGCTGGACTGGTTTCCCCGTAAAGCAATGTGGGCCAGTGTTAGCAGCTCTAAATTGAATATGGCTTCATTTAGAAAATTCTTCAAGTTTATGGGCGTGACGGGTCGCCTTGATGATGAGACCGTCATTGGCGTTCTGGATGCGCTCAGACTGCATCGGGATGACTTTTTAGAAGCCGTCGAGGATGACGACTCTGGCGATTGGTGGTAATGGCTTGTAGTCATCGCTTAAGCGATGACTACGAACTCTCATTTCCGAAGCAGTCACCGGCAAAATTGATGTAATAGGCTCGTAGTAAAGGCTTTTCGTAGTAACGATTTTAGTCGTCTAAAACGGCTGAAGCCGTCACTGCCAACTCAAAATGTTCTCTGGCAAGTTATAGTTTGATTACAAGGTTTTTCCAAAAAGCGTCTGGTAGCAAACCCGCCACCACCACCCGGCCCACCCCGCCAGAGCCAATAGCGTCGCCCCACTGACGCCCAACCCCACTTTCCAAATTACCGGATTAAAAATAAATTGAACCGTATGCTGCCCGGCAGGCACGTACACCGCCCGAAAGGCGTAGTTAGCTTGCCGGATGGGTTCCGGCTGTCCATCCACGGTGGCTTGCCAGCCGGGGTAGTAGGCGTCGGGTAGAACCAGGTAGCCGGGCTGGTCCGTTTCCACGGCAATGGCGACGGCGTGCAGGTCGTACTGCAAAATGGCTAACGCGCTGTTGGGCTGCGTGTCGAGCGGTTGCCCTCCCTCTAAAATTACGCGCGTCTTTGGGTCAAAATCAGTCGCGAGGATGGCTTCCCAAGCGGCATCGTGGTTGGCTACTATGGTAGCCTGGCCGACAAATTGAACCGGGGCCATGGTGTTCTGGTTGAGGTAAATGTTGATCTGCGGGTCGCCGTCAAAGACGGGTACAATGTCGCCGTCGGCGGGAGGGCCGGTTTTGCCGGCGATGATGTACTTGATGCCCAAAAAGTTGTATCGACCGCTGCTGCGCGGCGGGGCGGCGCTCCAGTAAAGGGTGGTGTCGGCCAGGGTCAGGGGGTTGTACAGGCCCCAGGCATCGTACAGGGTGTTCAGCATTGCGGTGTTGGGCTGCCAGGCGTGCCAGACGTCGGTGGTTACCTCGATGCGGTACAGGTTGGGGTCGTTTTGCAAAAAGGCCAGGGCTTCGGGATGGTCAAAGCCGTTCACGGGGTTGGTGTGGCCGGCATCGACGTTGTACCCCAGAGTAAACAAGTCGAGCATAATTAATGCAATAACGGCGACCCCTATCCACTTTTCGCGTAGCCAGTTGTTATTGATTAGATACAGGATAACCAAAGCGGCGACGGCAAAAATGGCGAAGGTTGCCGTGCCGGATGCGGCTTCAACGGCCCGGTTAAAAATGGCCGGATTTCTATCCTGCGTAACCAGCATGGCATAGTAGCTAAGGGGCGCGGCGACAACAATCAGCCCCCCCAGGCTCCAGGTCAAGGATTTGAGCAGTTTTGAAAGAAGCATTCCAGCTTTTTCATCGAGTGGTTGCAGAAGCTGATTCAGGCCAAAAGCGGCCAAAGCGGCTAAACTAAAATCGAGGAGCAGGATGAAACGGGCCGGAGCGCGAAGTTGGTTAAAGCCGGGCATAATGGCGTAGAGCCAGCCGTGGAGCAGGGTGTAGCCGCCCATCGCCAGCAGCAAGGCAATGATCCCCAACCCAATAAAATATCCTTTTAGTCGACCCCGGTAGAGAAATGCGCCAATCAAAGCCAATATCAGGGTGATTATGCCCACATACCCTGTTTCGACTCGCTCCCACGGCCCCCAGTGCAAGGCCGGGTCGCGCCCAAAGTAGTTGGGGATGAGCAGCCCCACCATCTGCACCGGATGCAGCGAGTAACGAGCCGCTTCTGCGTAGGGTAGTTCGGCGCGGGGGGTGTACCGGCTCATCTGGTAGGCGGGGAAAAGTAGCAAAGCAGAGAGGCCGATGGTGACAAGAAGGGTGGTGAGTAGAGATAGGAATGGGTGAAGGTTGAAAAGCGTGATGCGGGCAACCAAAGGTTGCTTGGCGTGATGCGTGAAGTTGGGTGGGTTTAATGAGTTGGGTGGGTTTAATGAGTTGGGTGAGTTGGGTGAGTTTGATGAGTTGGGTGAGTTGGGTGAGTTTGATGAGTTGGTGGAGGGTAGATTGGTGGGTGATGCGCCGAAAATCCAAAATCCAAAATCCAAAATCCAAAATCGTAAATGCCAGAGGGTGTAGAGTCCCAGAGTCAGCAAAATAAAAAGCGTGATTTGGATATGACCGGCTAAGGTGGCGATAGCCAATACTGCGCCGCCGGCTGCGGCCCAACCCAGGCTGGATCGAGTCAAACTGAAATGAAAAAGCAGGAATATCAGGGGCAGCCAGGCGGCGACGGCAATCATATTCAGGTTGCCAAAATGGACGATGAACAGGTCGCTGAATTCAAAGGCTAATGCGCCGGCAAAGGCGGCCAGGGGGGTGATTGGCTGTGGGGAGTGCGAATTGAAATCCGCATTCCGTTGAGGTACCAGTAAACGTAGGCATAGGTACATAGTCGCTCCGGCCAGCCAGAAGTGGAAGATGGCCAGGTACTCTAGCCACTCAAAAGTGAGGATGGGAACCAGCAAAAAGACCAGCAGGTTGACCGGGTAAAAGAGGCCGGATTGAATGTCGGCGGCAAAGGGCGCGCCGCTGTAAAGGTGAGGATTCCAGAGCGGAATGATACCTTGACGCAGGTGTTCGGCGGCAAAGCGGTAGTTGGGATAAAGAAAGGGGGCCAAATCGCCGCCCCCGGCAGGCATCCAGGTATCGGATGTTAGCAGAATTTGCCAAAAGAAACCGGCGGTTGCCAGAGCCAGCAAGCCGGTTGCTCCAATAACCTCGGCTACAAACGGGGCATAACGCGTGACGAACGATGCCCAATTAGCGGTTGGGTTGTGTGTGCCAGAGGCGGCAATTTTTTTGGCGACGCCGTAAAGCGCGCTCCAAAGGATAGCCAGGATTAAAAGCGAAACAGCGCTCACTCCTATTCCCACCCTTACAGGAAGGCACGCCCGGTGCGAACCCGATTATTAAGTTCCGCTTCGATGTCGTAGGCATCGCCGGAGAGAACTTCAACTTCGCTGCCGGAGTTTCTGATTGTTTCCTGGTCGGCGGGGTTAATTCCTTCGCCAATAATGGTCACTCGCCTGGCTTGTTTGGCCTCGGTTACGCTGAAGCCAACCGTGATTGAAAAGGCCAAAATATAGTCTGTAGCCAGCAGCAGATTGGTTTGTCGCCCCCGGCTGTCGGGGGGACCCAGAAGCAAGTAGTGGGTGATGCTTTTTTCAATCGGCTCTTCATTGTCATCAGGCACAGTCAAATTAATCTCACGCCTGTTTGTGCCATCTACCGAGATGTTATCTTGCCTGACGTTGGTTTCAAAAACCTGGAGGGCGTAAACGCCTGCGGCCAGTCTGATAAAACTAAAGTCGCCCGATTCAGGGATGTTAAAACGGGCGATGATATTGCCCTCTTTTATTAGAAGCAGCGCTTTGCCTTCTCCATTTTGTACGTGTCCAAAAATAACGCTGTTTGAGGGCGGGGGCAAGGCCAAATTGATGACAGCCGTTTTATTGCCGGCATCAAGCCTGATGTTATCCTGGCTGATATTGGTCCCCACTACTTTTAGTTGATAAACGCCGTATGACAGATTTTCAAAGGCAAAGGCAGGATCGCTGCCCAGGTCTTGGGTTGCCACAACCTGGTTGCTCTTGAGCAATTGGATGGTGTGTCCCTGACCTCGTTCTACGCGGCCGGTAATGGCGCCATCGGCAATTGAGGCGGTTTTGCGGATTCGCTGAACAACCACATAAAAAGAGTGATGCCCCAACGTGTTTAAAAGCGAGCCGTCTTCTAATGGCTCGTCGGGGTGGCGAGTATGCAAGCCTTTAACCGTGTCGCTTTTGTCGTTAGCGTCGCGGTTTAAGCCTTTAATCCAGACCGAGACGGTTTGGGCAAAATGCATGGCTACATTGCCGGCTGTTTCATAGTCTGGTTTATCCAGGGACACAGGGTCAGCTCGCTCGTCAGGATGTCTACCCTCCCAGGTCCAACCGGCCCAGACGTGTGGGGTTTTTATGCGCCGGCCTTCTTCGTCCAGCGCTTCCAGGTAAACGTGATGCTTACTGAAGTTTTCGCGGGGAAAGAGATGGTGAACCCCAATCACTTTCCAGTAAGTTTCACCTTCGGCAACATCGGTCTGCACAATGCGCACCCCATATTTTTGCCCGGCATCGTTAATAGGCTCGCCGTTGTCTCTGGCATTGAGCAGGTATTGAGTATTGTATTGATGATGATTAAAAGCCATCGGTTCAACTCCTCAAAAGAATGCTTGTAACTGTTTACCTGAGTTGCGAAGCATAGTTATTTCTTTGCCGGGATTTGGGGATTTTATTTAAAAATTTTATCTCCTAATCCCCAAATCCCGGCCAAAAACACCTCTTCCGTGGCTAAAGTGAATTGTTACGT
>JAJRVO010000359.1 GCA_024277275.1 Chloroflexota bacterium | reverse complement strand
TCCTGCAAAAACTGTGGGTCCGCGCCATACTCGTCGGCAAAGATTTGCTTCATGCGACGGATGCCCAAACCGGCAATTTTGCCGAACCCTTCGCCGCTCCCCATCAGGTGCAGCAGTTCAATTGTGGCCTCGGCATTGCCAAAGTTAAACGCCAACCCGCCGGTAATCTCCGGGTTAAGGATGCCCGCCTCATAACACTCCATAACAAAGCCGGTCAGGGTTCCAAAGGAGATAATGTCAATGCCATAGGTGTCGCAATAAAAGTTAATTTCCAAAATAGCGTCGGGATCAAAAATGCCCAGGTTAGACCCCACTCCGGCAATAGTCTCGTACTCCGGGCCGTCTACGTACGACATCTGTCCCTGGTATGGCCCTGTCTTGACTCTGTATCCCTCTACCGTATGGGCGCAGGCCAGGCTACAGCCGTACCAGCAATCGTCGGGCAGGGCTTGTTCAAACCGCTTTTCCCAGACGTCGCCGGCAATTTTGTGGGCGTCGGGGTGAGAGCCAAATTGAAAGTTATTGACCGGCAGAATGTCGTTGTAATCTATAATATCGACCAGGAATGTGGTGCCTTTAATCCGCAAGTTATTTTGCTGCGGGTCCAGGTCATAAACCTCTTTGTTCATCCGGCGGCCAACCTCGGCTATGCGCTTGGGGTGTGCCGGATGGTTGGAATCGCCTTTTACGCCGGAGGATTTAACCACCAACGCCTTTATCTTTTTATCACGAAAGACCGTGCCGCCGCCGCCGCGACCGGCTTGTTTGACCCGCACGTGCTTGCGTTTATTGTCGTAAAGGGTCACGTTGAGGCAACCAATCAGGGTGTGGTCTGAGCCGCATCCGGCTGTGACCGAGGAGATGTTCTTTTTCTCCGCCTCCGATTCGTCGAACATCTCTAGCAGTTCCTCCGTTAAAAGGTGGGTGTCGACTGTTTCCATTGGCGCTTCTATGATGCTCACTTTGCCCTTTACGCCATCGACAAAAACAATAACCTCTTGCTCTGCCTTGCCCTGCACCTCAATGGCGTCCCATCCGGCAAATTTAAGGTAGGGGCCAAAGTAGCCGCCCACGTTGCTATCTACAACCGAGTGGGTGGTGGGAGAAACGGTGACAACAATTGACTTGCCGCTGCCGGGGTACTGGGTAATGCCGCCGATAGGACCGGACGAGATGACAATCTCGTTTTCCGGGTCATCCCATTTGGTATTAGCCGTGGTACCCTGCCACAGCAGCCACAGACCAAACCCGCGCCCGCCGATGAAGACATCCTTCATTGTGCCGGTTACGGGTTTACCGGCCACGGTGTTATCCGACAGGTTGATATAGAGGGTTTGGTTGGTGTATCCCCGGTCTACAGTTGCCGGGGTGTAATCGAACTCTGCTAACAGGTTATAATTTGTGTTCATTTTTTAAAGTTTCTCCTTTAAAGTACAAAAGTGACATTTTACAACCCTCGATAGGTCCAGAGGCGGTTAGCGCCAAAATTCCAGAAAAGAACAACGCCTATGGCCAGGAGTTTGGCTGCATTGTAGCTAAGCGGTTCGCCAATGTGTGGGACCAGGATGGCATCCACGCCTACTACAATCAGGTTGTTGATGAGCAAACCAACCAGATTGACTAAAGCAAATTGAGGCAGTTGCTTGCGCTTTTTGCGGGCGCGGGACTCCGGAAAGGTCCATAATCGATTCCAGACAAAGTTGCTGAGAACGGCCGCACTGACCGAGACGGTGTTGGCCCAAACCAAATCCCATCCAAAATAGCCCCGCAACAGGTTAAGCAAGCCAAAATCAATAACCGCCCCAACAGCGCCAACTATGGCAAATTTTGCAAAGCGGCGAAACTCTTTGGGATTACTCTGATATACACTGGTAACGCTGTCAATGATAAAAAACAAAACTTTCCCCCGTTTTTTCTGTGGTTCTTGATTTTTTGTCATACTGATAAATGACTGAAACCAGACCTAAAATAATGGCAATATGCAGGTACATACCTTGCACGTATAGATTATCAACCAGATTGTGAATATGTAAATGGACTATAATTCCCATTCCGCCGGCAGCCACCGCTTGGTTAAAGCCATCGCTGCGTTGCACAATCACCCATAATAACCCAAAAGTAAAAATCCAAAAAATCAGGTAGGCAGTTATGCCAATTAGTCCCGTTTCTGCCCCCACGTTAAGCAGGTAGTTGTGCGCGTGTCCCAGCGGGTCTAGCCAGCGACCGACGGCATAGGCGGGGTAGATAACCGCGTAGTTGCCAAACCCTACGCCCAGCCAGGGATTGTCGCGCCACATTTCTCTGGCGGCTTGCCAGTGAGCCAGTCGCTCAAGAGTAGCAAAATTGGCATCGGTGACGGGCGTGGTCGCAACATCGGTGACATTAAGCGCGGTGATGGTATCTGCCAGGCGTTGAATAACGGCGGTGTAAGCGTTATCAGGGTCGGCTGCGCCGGTTTGTGTCCCCAGGTCAAAAGAGCCGGTCAAACCAACAGACGCCCCAATCAGGGCCAGCGTAGCCACTATAAGGGCGCTTTTTTTACTGCGCACAACCAGGGTGACTACGCCGGCGGCGGTAAATCCTAACCAGGCTCCCCGTGATTGGCTGGCAAAAAGCGCGGCTAACAGTAACCCAAGAGGTAAACCAAATAAACCCGCTTTGAGCAGTCGGCCAAACTGTTTAAATATTTTTTGACTCAGGTTGTGAGGCAATGGGGCCAATTTTGGATTTTTCCCGGATTCCCTAATTTGTCCAAATCCCCAGACAGTCAAGGATAGAACCAGAGGTAACAATAATCCCAGGTATCCGGCGTAGGGGTTAGGTTGGGCAAAGGTTCCGTATGCTCGCAAGAAAGTTCCATTGAACAGAAGAAATCCTTCTGGCCCTACCTTGTAGATGAATTGATACAAGCCAAGTAGCGCCTGGGCCATACCTGTTGCAATAAAAACCAGCACCAGCCACTTGATGTGTCGAGCCGGAAACAGGTTGAGGATAAACAGGTACAAAACAAACATCTCGACCCACTTGACTGTTTCAATCAGGCTGGCTCCAACGGAAAGGGCGTTTAACCATGAAAGGCTGACTCCCCCCAGCAACACTACAAAGGGCCATAGCAGGGGCCCGGTTTTGAGTTTAAAGGGACGACCTGTTAAATGCCGGCTGGTCACTATTTTTAACAAGCCGGTAGCAAGGGCTAAAACTACCACAACTTCCATTAACCCAATCTTAAACCCACCTGCCGGCAGAGCCAGCAAACTGCTAAAGGGAATAATTGGAATGAGGATGTAGAGACTTAACGTGGGGTTAATTAAAGCCAATATTAAAAAGATAACGCCGCCCACCAACAAAACCGCACTTTTAAGAGGTAGCCAGGCTATAGCTAACCCGGCTGCAATGGCCAGCGTTATTGAAACGGGGTGATAAAGTTTTGGGCTGACGGCAAGCGGAGGTAGGGTCAGGTTTAAGAATTTGCGCGTTGCCGGAGAGTATTCACTTAACATTATGACGAGACACGGGGCCTGAAGAAATCTATAGTCTTTTGCAGACCTTCATCAAGTAAGAATTTGGGTTCCCAATTAAGAATGCGTCGGGCTTTACTGATATCCGGTTGGCGTACTTTGGGATCATCTTGAATGCGCATATCGGTGGGTTCTATGAATGTAATTTCTGAAGCGCTGCCCGTTAATGCTACCACTTTTTTGGCAAATTCCAGTATCGACATTTCTGATGGGTTGCCGATGTTCACCGGCTCCACCTCATTAGAGAGGAGCAAGCGATAAATACCTTCAACTAAATCTTGTACAAAACAGAAAGAGCGGGTTCGACTGCCGTCGCCATAAACGGTAAGCGGGTCATCGCGCAGGGCCTGGGCAACAAAGTTTGGCACCACCCGGCCATCTTCCAGCCGCATGCGGGGGCCATAGGTGTTAAAGATGCGTACAATCCGCGTGTCCACGTCATGGTAGCGATGGTAAGCCATAGTGATGGCTTCTGCAAAGCGTTTGGCTTCGTCATAAACGCCGCGCGGTCCTATGGGGTTGACGTTGCCCCAGTAATCTTCTGTTTGGGGGTGGATTAGGGGGTCGCCATAAACCTCTGAGGTAGAGGCCAGCAAAAAACGAGCCTTTTTGGCTTTGGCTAATCCAAGCGCTTTGTGAGTACCCAAAGCGCCTACCTTTAAGGTGGGGATAGGCAACTCAAGATAATCAATGGGGCTGGCCGGCGAGGCAAAATGCAGCACGGCATCAACCGACCCTTCGACATAGATATAATTTGTGACGTCGTGCTTGATGAAGTGAAAGTTATCGTTACCGGCCAGGTGCTCGATATTGGCGGTATTGCCGGTGATTAAGTTGTCCATTGCAATTACAGTGTGGCCCTCGGCCAAAAAACGATCACATAGATGGGAGCCAAGAAAGCCGGCCCCCCCGGTAATTAAAACGCGCATTTTTTCTCCTTAGAAAGAAGGAGTCCAAAGCGTAGCTTTGCAAAGTTTCGCTACGCTCCACTTTGGACTCCTTTTTCATTATCATTGACGTACTGCCGCTCACTCAAGATGATGTTATCTTTGAAGATCAAAGAAAACTTTGACACTCCCAAATTATACTGGATAGCGCCCTATTGAACAAGACAAAATAAAAGTATTCCGGTAAAATACCCATAAGGAAAACATTGTGAGAACAAAACAAGTAGAGAGCATAGTTCATAATCGTCAAACAAATAATCGCCAGTATTTACGTTTTGATACGATATGGGGCGCTATATTCATTGGTGCGGGAATGTTTGGACTATTTGCAGCCTTGTTTACTGCCATTCAGTTTTCTACGCCCAACCTGGTTGGCAATGACGGCTACTTTCACATTAAATTTGCTCAGGTAATGCGCGAGCAAGGTTTGCGCCCTCCCTTTCCGTGGTTGCCGTTGACTATTCTCAACCCCGATGCCTTTTACGACCATCATTTTCTTTTCCATGTACTGATGATACCTTTTACATATGGCGACTTAATTGCAGGGGCCAAGTGGGCCAGTGTTATTTTCCCGGCTTTGGCCTTTTTAAGCGGCTGGGTCTTTTTGCGCGGGCAGCGTGTGCCATATGCGGCCTTGTGGTCGCTGGGTTTTTTTGCCGTGTCGGAGGCATTTCTCTATCGGATGAGTATGCCCAGAGTCCAGTCGGTTTCGCTGCTGATGCTTTTGCTAATGCTGCATGTAACGCTGACCCGGCGATATCGCTGGCTTTTGCCGCTGGCTTTTATTTACATCTGGCTTTATGACGCTTTCTTGCTGGTTTTGATTGTGGTTGGCGCATACGTTGTCACCCAATGGCTGCTAGACCGCCAACTAAATTTGAGACCCCTGGTATATACTGTTTTGGGGCTTGGTCTAGGTTTGTTGATTAACCCCTATTTCCCCAACAACCTGATCTTTATCTATCATCACCTGCTGCCAAAACTTTTTGATATCACTGCGACCAG
>JAJRVO010000358.1 GCA_024277275.1 Chloroflexota bacterium | reverse complement strand
TTATCTTCCACGTCGATTTGAACAAAGTTATCGACAACTTTAGCGTACACATTTATGTTGCCCTCTTCTGGGGTATACTGCCAGGCATTGCCAATAAGGTTAACTAATACCTGGGTAAGACGGGCTTTATCTGCATAGACGGCAGGCAAATGGTTGGGTAAATTTAGCGAGAGATGCATGGCCTTTTTAACCATTTGTCCCTCAAAAGAAATTGCTACATCTTTGATAATCTCAATGATATCAAGCGTTTCAAATCTTAGTTTAATTCGTCCGGTTTCAATGCGTGAAATTTCAAGGATATCATTGACCAGTTCGGTCAGCCGGTCGGCATTGGATTGAATAATCTTTACAAAACGATGTTGAGTTGGATTGAGTTCGCCAATTTGGGTTTTACCCGATAACAACAAATCGGCATAGCCCTTAATAGAGGTCATAGGAGTACGAAGTTCATGAGAAACGGTCGAGATAAATTCATTTTTAAGGCGCTCAATCTCTACCTCTTTGCTAATGTCTCTTATAACCGCAACGGTGCTTTGAGGTTCTTCAACGCTCAAAGCAACAGGGGCCAGGGTTGCCATTATGGCCTTGTGTTCAGTCTCTATACGGAACTGGGCCGAGGTTTCTCCGGTTTCAATTTCAACCAGAGATTCTGAGAGATTATCGTACAATAATTGCGTTAACTCTAATTCTACCGGAGATTGTGGTTGTTCCAAAATTTGGGCTAAGGGTTGATTCTCCAGAGTTGAGGCATTTATATTTAAAATTTCGGTTGCTTTGGGATTAATCAGCACAACATTACGGTTAATGTCCAAAACCAGTACGCCATCAGTGATGCCTTCAAGAATGGCCTGGTTTTTAGCCGCTTCTGTGGCCTGGGTTCTATACATTTTACCTAGCCGCTCAGCCTGGGCCGTTATCAGCCGGTATAATTCGGCATTGTTTATGGCGGTGGCTATTTGGGCGCCCGCGGCAGAAACCAGTTTCAGGTGGTCTTCGGTAAAGTAGTTGGCTTCAAAGTGAAAGAGCATTAATGCTCCCGATACCTCATCTCCGGTACTAAGCGGCACAGCAATGGCAGAACGACGCTCATCGGCGTCGTCACCGGGAATCCAATCTTTATCAAGGGCTAAATCATGCACCAGACGCGGCTGACGGGTTTCCATGACTTTGCCGGCCAGGCCGTAGCCTAGCTTATATTTGGTTTGCAAACCGCCACGGGGCAACGGGACATTACGCCCCAGCGCCGCTCGATAGTTCAAGTGTTTGGTTTCTGTATCTAATAGCAAAATTACGCCGTGAGAAACGCCTATAGCCCGATTAATCAGGTGGAGAGCCTCGTTGAGCACTCTATCCAGGTCGAAACTGGTTGCAAGTTCTCGCGTGATTTGGTAGAGCGTTTCTACCCGGTCGCGCTCTTCTGTCAGGTCTTGTAAAGTTCGGGCCAACTCTTCGGTGCGTTGAGTTACTCGCTGTTCCAACTCTTCGGTAAGCATATTAAGGCGTTGCACCAGTTGGGCATTTCGCACAGCCACAGATGCCTGATTAGCCACAAACGATAAAGACTGCAAATCCCAATTGCTAAAGCTAAAGGGGGTAAGGGTACTGACAAAAATGGCGCCGCTAACCCGGTTTTGCACCTGAATAGGCACACCCAATATTGCCTTTATGCCAAGACTCAGCGCAACACCCTTTGTCTGACCAATATTATTCTGAACGGCGACCAATCCGTCAGTTTTACCAGGCACAGTTTGATTACCGCGGGCTGTCAGATTAACCATTATTGGCTGACGCGCATTAATTATTTGCCGGGTTAGAGCGGACCAAAGAGAGGTCGGGTCTTGTTTGGTAGATTCAGCCTCTTGCCATACAACCTGAGTCAAACCAAATTTGTCAGTTAACTCTTTTGTTGTGGCTGTCCCCTCAATAATATATTGATTTATTTCCTCATCCCAAAACAAAAGCGCCCCTATCTGGCTTTCGGTTAAGGTTAGGGCGTTGTTGACCACGGAACGCATAACCTGTTGCACTTCTAACATGCCGCTAACTTCTACGGCCAGGTTGTAAAGATGCTGCATTTCAGTAGCGCGTCGACGCGTATCACCCAACAGCCGGGCGCTGTCGATGGCAACCGCAGCTAAATCGGCCAGGGTAGTTACCAACTCAAGCATGTTTCTATGATGGATAACAACTTCTATGGCTAAAATGCCGATCACGCCGTCTTCTGTTTTTAAAGGAACATAGGTTACATCATCAGGAAAAGGCAGTTCGTAGTTAGAAACTTCATTTTTTGCGGCGCTGCCTTCAATGATTAGCACTTCGCCAGACCTAATGACCGAGGCAAAAGGTTACGAGTCAATTGGAATATTGCTTTCGTTAAAGAGGTCAACCAGAAAATCTGGAATATTACGGGTATCGGCAATTTTAACGGTGTCGGTGTTGCTGTCTATTAACCAAATTGAGCCTTTAGTGTGTCCTATCAGGTCAAATACGGCGTCCAACACCAGGTCTAGAACTTCGTTAAGTTCTAAAGCGCGGTTAATGGATTGAGCCACTTCGGTAAGGGCTGCCAACTGGCGCACTTGTTCTCGGGCTTCATCAAATAAACGGGCATTTTGCAGAGCAATGGCTACTTGATTGGCAAAGGCTAATACAAAATCAGCGTCTTCTTGAGAATAGTAGTTCGGTTCATCCTTATCCAGCGCCATTACGCCCAGAACATTAGCGCCGTAAGTAAGGGGAACGCCCAACCAACTCCTGATGCGCCCGTGAAGCAGTCCGGAGAAAGAAGCCGGGTATTCTTTTTGGACGTCCATAACAATAACCGGCTCTTGTATCTCTACCACTAACCGGTTGGGGTTATCTCCGGTCATAGGGAAAGATAGTCCAATAATTTTGTGACTGTCTTCTTGCCACCCACATCCGCCAATAATAACCAGTTGATCGCCCTGAAGAAGTTGCACATTGGCGCTGTCATAGTCAACTACATCGGCCAGTCCTTGCAGGACAATGTTAAGTAAATCGTCAAATTCAAGCTGAGAACTAATGGCCTCGGCCACATTTCGCAACGTGTCGGCTAGTTGCCGGCGCTGTTTTTCCAGCTCAAAACGACGGCTGGCCTGCCGGCGCTCTAGCTCGCTCTGCTGATAGGTTTGGGCATTGGTAATGGCTATAGCGGCATGGTTGGCTACAATTTCTAGAATGCTTAAATCTTTTTGATCATAAGCGTTTACCGGATAGACCGCTAATTCCAGAGTGCCCACAAGTTTTGCGCTTATTTTTAGCGGCGCTCCTATGTAAGAGCGGTAGGGAAAGCTGTCCATTTTGGGTTTAACATCAGAACGCCGGTGGGTATCGCCAATGCATAATGAGCGTTGATGTTCGACAATCCAGCCGGTATAACCTTCATTGGGCAGGTAAGCGATATCATAATCAACACTTTTGGGTAAACGCAGAGCGGTGGTTACGGTTTTGGTTTCCTCATTCCATAGACAGATTTCCGCAATATCAAACTCAAAGAGGTCTTTTAAGTAAGGTTGAGAAAGTACGGCTCGACAAGCCGCCTCAACATCCATAAGAATAGCAGAGTCAATAAAGGCCTGGCTAACCTTGTTAATAATGTTTAGTTCTTTAGTCCATCGCTCTTTTTCTTTTTGGAGCAATGCATTTTGAACAGCCAAACTCAAGTTATTTTGGTTTGCAAAAGCAAGTAGTTGTTGCTCGTCCTCAACGGTAAAGGGGGATGAGTCCAGTTTATCAGCAGCCATTAACACGCCTACCGGCTGCTTGCCTGCCGGTGCAGCGAGCGATAAAGCCATTATAGATTTGTACGGTAGATTTTGCTCTGCGGGATCAAAACGGTCATCTTTTTGGAGGTTGCCAACTCGCACAACGTTTTGTGTAGATTGAACAGCCAAGCCTATAACGCCATTGTTCATAATTTGGTTGGCAGGGTGAGTCAACAAAACATCAGAAGCAACCCCAAAAGAAACCGGGATTAATTTTTGTTGTTTTTGATCTAACTCGTAGATACAACAAACTTTGGCCGATAGCGCAAGAGCAATCTCTTGCGCTAAACCATCTAACAAAGCAGCAGATTCTTGAGACTGAGTTTGGGGTGAGTTATTATTTTTTTTGGGTGAGCCGGTCGACTCGGATTTATTAGCTTTGGAACGAATTGAAGCGCTCTCAGGCTGGTGTGTCGAGTTGGTCACGGGCTTAGTTTTAGAAATGGCGCTGACATAAGCATTATTATTTTTGGCATAAATGGGGTTGCAGTGAAAGACAGTTGCCGGCAGAGACCTCATCAGGTCTCGACGACGAAGGCCAAAATAGTCAATTGCCACCAGCGCTGTAAAGATTGTGATAAGCGTGCTACTTGCAATTATTGATATTTGTTGTACAGGACTTATTTGATAAAAATCTTGAGGGGCAAATTGAATAACAACCCACCGGCTATCAATGTGGGTTTGAGAGTAAAGCCACAAACTAACTAAAATAGCCCAACTTAGCAAGCTAAATAGCAGCCAAAAACCGGCTTCCAGTTGGCTTAGTTTTTTAAGAAGATTCCAATTCCAACGAGGTTTTCTACCGTCGTTCACTACCGATTCCTAGGGCAAATATTACTTAAGATAAAGCACAAATGCCACTGAATATAGATTAATTTGATAAGGTTCAAAATGTAAACAGAAAAACCGCCGGGGACTGAGCGCCGGGCAATCTAACTTGATCCTGGACAACCGCGATTACTTCGCCGGTCATCGGCGGCATCTTCTGTAATTTGTACAATATCGGCAAAGGGGCCTTGGTCGCTTGATACTACCCCTACAACCAGCTTCATAAAATCGGCTTCTCTGTCTACGCCGTCAATATCCTGGTAAGAAACTTTACCGGCATCCCGAAAACGAAAAGGATAAAAAACATTGTTTTCACTATCAAACCGCTTGGTAACTTTGTTACAAATTGCCGGAGCCACCTCAGGTGTGGTAATAATGATAAAATCATTGTCGGAGGCCTGGCCAATAAAATCATTCATTGTGCCAAGAGATTCAACGGCTTCACGCATAACATCGGCCAGAAAAATTAAAACCTCGTTAACGTGGATGGGGCCGACAGCCTCTTTAAAGGCGTTAACATGTCTTACGCCAAAGTACAGCAATACCCAGGGGTCTGGTGAATCTTTTACCTGCTTTAACTGTTCTTCTATTAACTTTCCGGCCGGCAAGTTGGTTACAGGATGGGTTAAAGCCTCTCGCAGAGAGCGACGAATTGCCCCCTCAACGCGCAACTTAAGTTCTTCAATATCAAATGGTTTGGTAATGTAATCATCGGCCCCTAATTCAAGGCCGGCAATTTTATCGCTGCGCTCATCCTTTTGGGTAAGAAAAATTATGGGGACATAACTGGTGCGAGTATTACTGCGCAAGCTGCGACAAACTTCGTAGCCGTCAATATCCGGCAATTGAATATCTAGTACAACGACATTGGGTAATTTTCTGCGGCAGGTTTCTAAGGCATCGTTACCTCGGGTAGCTACCAGTACCTCATACCCTTGAGAGTCGAAATAGATACGTAACATTTTAGAAATATCAATATCATCTTCTACAACCAAGATGCGGCCTTTACCCATGCTTACCTCTCTTTAGCATTATGAATTTTCTAACTGTAACGCCAATTTCAGGAGTTAACCCAATTAAGTTGGGTCTGTTTTTGCAGCGCGTTTTGTTTAATCTGATCAATTCTTTCGTCTGTTACAGCGCGTTCAAAGCTGCGAAAACCATTAACTTTGAACCCATGCTTGGTGGCCATATTAGACATAGTTTGAACCTGCTCTAGCGTTATCTCTTTGCCCAGCGTGTAACTTTTGTAGCAACCATCCAGAGCAAGCGTAATAGTTTCGGCCATACAAGCATAAGCCATACCCGGCGGAAAACCAAAATTAAAATTAAAATTAACTTGACCGGGAACTCTTACCATACCGCCCTCTATAACTAATACGTCATCTCGTTCTTCAACCACTTGCCGTGACACGTCTCTGGGGCGAGCAACATCGCAAACCACGGCTCCGCTCTTTAAGTGTTGTGGTTTAATAATAGAATGAATGGCATTAGTAACGGTCAACACTATATCGGCTTGCCGAAGGTCTTGAATATCGACGCTTATTTGTATATTAGTCTGTCCCTGAGATTGTGCCAATGTTTGCACCTGTTTCAGGGTTTCTAAATT